>NZ_JBHFOM010000008.1:0-125528 GCF_053543955.1 Colwellia sp. E150_009 | reverse complement strand
ATTAAAGATTCGACACCTTTAATAAAAACGGGTAACTCTCAACTTTTCAAGTCGATGTGTCAGATTAAGTCGGAACTAATACATATTATTTAATCCAATATTTAGGCACAATTAGGTATGATTTATTGTTTTGTAATCCAATTGATGGCTCCACTTCTATTATCAAAGTAACGTATGTCAGCGGTAAAAAGCCAACTTCCAACTTGAGTTAATACTCTCTGCCATGTATGCCTGCCAAACACTGCAACCCGTTTAAACTCATCACAATGCTTTATACTCATAATAAAATCATTCAACGCGGCATGCATTGTCCAGCCCTTAAATTGAGTAATATCAAGCAGGATATCAAGTTTAGGTTGTTGCTTTGCCCTTATCGTGGAAGTGATGATTGGGGTTATCATTTGATAATCTTCAATAGATAACTTACCAATAGCTTTAAAAGTTAAAAAGTAATGATCAGCTTTTCGTTTTATAGAAATAGTTAAACTGTGATAGCGTGCTTTCATAAAAATACAACCTTAAGTCACTAATATACTATTAGTTGATTATAGTTGATTATTTTAATTGCTTAAACCTCTTGTATCAGGCTCTCACTTTCGAATTATAAATAGGTATTACTGACCAATATTAGTATTTAATCTACAACGAATACTTCTCAACGCTTAAACGCATTTAATTTTTGAAAGTATACATTGAGTTTAATCAAGCCAGATTCAAGTTCAAATTTTTGTATTTTGACATCACTAAATTTAGCAGCATTAGTGAAATGCTTGTTAATCATTGATGTGACACCTTCAAATCCTTGTGGTGTGGTGTCTATAAGCTCTGTAAGCATGGGGCTTACAATATGCCATTGTTCTTCTATCATTTCTGGCTTTTGATAAAGTTCACTCATGATGTTAGAAAGTGCTATGCGTTGTTTTTGTTCCATAAAGTAAATTTCCTTGTCTATTCTATGATTCGTATTTTGTGGCTTATTTTTTGTTGTTTGATCTTATCGATGACGTTAATTGCACCAATTGCCTGTTGTAGGCATTTCACGTACGACCTTTTCATTTTCGGTTAACCAAGCGCGGATTGCATCACTTGATGAAAACTGAGAGCCTGTTCCAGGCCAATAATATGTGCCCTGGCTATCTTTACACAAAGCAATATAGACAGGGATATTCTCTACAGGCGCTTCTTCCCCTTTTTCAACAAACATCTCATAACTAATTTGTTTTTGTGCTGTGCCTCGATACGTTTCTATTACGTCGGCAGAATATATATGTTTATCTGTTTCATCATCTTCACTAATAATTTCAACCTTTATTAATTTTACTTTCGCTAGATAGTGCACATGCTTAATAGCTTCTTTAAAACCATCAAGTTCCAAATTTGTTGCGTATTTTTCTGTAGTTATATTTTCTGCAGCGACAGTTGGTGTCGCTATAGAGGAGCAAGAAAAACAAGAGAACAACAATAATGCTAATGTAGTGTTTTTCATTATTCTTCACTTCCTGCCATCAAGGCTTTTTTAGTGTAAATTGGTAATGTCTCGCACGTTTCGTCAAAATCAGCCGGTACGACAAAGGTTTCCCACACGTCTTTATTGTATTTTGTCACGTTTACGCTATTGCTTTGATTGCCACCTAACATGAAAAGCGAATTACCATCGGCACTTTGGCCCACAACAAAAGCAACATGCCCGCCCCCTTTTCTTGTTTTTATACCAATAGCACCGTAAAGTGGTTTTTCAATTTTCTTACCAAAATTCGCCCATTCTTTTGCTCTAAAAGCGTTTTTCACAGGCTCCATGTTATGTTGTTTCATAACCCAAGAAACAAAAGAAGCACACCATGCGTTTACTCCGCCGGTATCGTCCTTCCCCCAAAATTTAGACGCTTTAAAATAAGTTAAAATTCGAGGATTCGCTTTAGTACCTGCAACCTCGCTTTCACCCAGCTCATTAATTGCTGTTTTCATCCATACAGCATAAGTTGCTGGCATTTTTAAAATAGCGTCTGACCTAACGCTTATATTGATAAGTTTTTCATTAATTTTTCGATGAGTACGACCACTAGGATCTACCCTGCCATCAGGTCGTACTTGACCAAGTACTTTACTTTGAAAAAGTTTGATTGCGGCTATGGTTTTAGATTTTTCTATACGAGTATTTAATAGGCCATCTACCGTTAAGGCTTCTGTGGGTGGTATCAGTGATAAGAGTTTATTTAAAGCCGTTTGTACCGCTTTTACATCGTTTATATTGTTTGTTCCACCAAATCCAACGGATTGAGTAATTTTCAGTGCTGACATCGTGATTTCCTTGTCTTTCCTTATATTGAATAAGGTTTATTGTGATTTGAATCAGTATGAATATAGTATTATCGTTCAACGATTACGCTTAAAAGTAAACAGTAATTGTACATATTATCAATAGTAATTAAAGGGTTGTTTGTAATTACGTTAAATGCCGTGGCTAAGCTTCTTCTGCCACAACTACGGTGAGTTTTTTCAAGCTCTGCTCTAAATAGATCTGAGCAACATCAATAGTGCCAAAAATATTAATTAAATTGGTTGTTGCCGCTTGTTTTGCCAGCCTGTGCTCTGGCCTCGTGTCCATTGCTAGCGTTAGCCACGTTTCTACGAGTTTATATGGGGGTTTTCTCATGGGTTCTTCCTTGAAAAATATAGTGTTGTTAATTGTCACGTTTTCGTTAGAGCGTGTTAAACCGTATTTACAAGCGACTCTGTTAAAATAAAAACTGTTTTTACGTTATTACGAACCTTGTGATTTAGGTTTTGATTAAGTCCGTTGGTATCATCGAATGCCCCGCGAGTGCGTTAGCGGGTATTTTTAGTATATTGGCAACTAACGATAACTCAAAACACCAATAACCAATGTAGTAATCCGTGTATTCAAACTCACAATCACATTCATGGCTGTCGTACCAATCAGCTTCATCAAGTTTGTTATACCACTGCTGTACAAACGCATTTAATAACGCCACTTGTTGTGTAGGTGATGTGTTAAACGCATCGCTTAAGGGTTGATATACGTCGGGGTAATACAACGTAGATGCAATAGGACGATTGACATCACCTAACGCCACGGCAATCTTATCAAGTAGTGCGTCTTTACCTTGCTCACCAATAATGGCGAGCACCTCATCAATGTGTTGTTGGTCAGCGTTACATGCCTGTAATAAAGACAACCACCAGAGCGTATAAATATAGCGATTAATATTGGCAGAGCCCACCGCATCACTTTGACCGCCTAATTGCTCAAACGCACGGCGATATACTTGATGAGGCTTAGGTAATTTATCGCAATAGTCACTGAGTTGTTGTCTGTAAGGGAGTATGGCTAATACAAAAGGTTTAAGCGCCTCTATCGCTGTCCCCCTAGAGTAATGCGCAACCGCCCGCATAATGGCTAATTGATATAAACGTTGCGCAATATCAACGCGGCTACTGGGTGAGGTAAAGTTACCATTGTCTAACGCTTCTTGGGTTTCAGCTAACGCTTCTTCAAAGTCGTCAACCAACTCACTAAAATAAGTATTGTCTTTACGGGTATCACGCATGAGTATTTTTTCCTATACTGACTTATTGTTATCTTGCCAGTGCACTAAATCTTTTGGATAGTATTCGTGGTCAATAAAGCTGCTGTCGTCAATGTTGTATAGTTTAACAACCAACGCTGCTCCCCAGCACCAGTAACCAATATAAGCGTCGGTGTCCATTAAATGATAATCAGGGCTACCCTCGGCTTTGTACCATGCATTTAAATATTCTTTCACTAACGAAGGGCGTTGCTCAGGGTCGGCTAAAACGACCTTGTATAATTTACCAAAGCGTTTTTTAAATAAGGTCGATTGGGCAACTTCACGTGTTGTATCGCCCATGGTAACAGCAATATTATCCAATAAACCGTCTTGCCCCTGGTTGGCAATTAACTCAAGTACTTGTTGGTAATACTCTTGCCCCATATTTAAACAATAGGCAAATGCAAGCCATATTAACGTGCGGCGCATATCATCTTCGTACAGCTCTTCCCACTGTATGCGAGATTTTTGCTCTTTAGGCGGTAGTGCGTCGGCATAGTCTTTTTGCCATTGACGATACTCAAGTGCAAGTTCTAAGTCGGGTATTAAACTAGATAAATCATCACCTCGGGAGTATTTTTGATGTAATAAATAGATTATATCGCTAACAACCATCAATGAACCTTTCATCTTTACTTCTACCGAATCCTCATCATCAAATTTTATTTCGTCAATATCTTCTTCGATACATTCTAGTTTAAAGTTAATCCGGTCATTGTAATAAGCTTTATTTTTCAACTTGTCTCTTAACATTTTCTCTATTCCTAAAATCCTGCTGTCTCACCAATAATTTTGGCATCTTTATCTAAGGTTTTCACCACTAAACTGCCATCCAGTTTATTGCGAATAAGTAACTTTTGAACTGTACCATTACTCTTCTTAATGCCTTTTCTAATTTTACGCCTTTCTTGTTCATTTAGTCCTGCTTTTTCAAGTCGCTCATCATTCATCCAATCATCACTCATTTGCTTACCTGTACTAGTTTTACCTAAACGGGCTTTATTGTATTTCGCTTCGGTGATCACAAAATCAGGTGGTGGATTCGGGTGATTATATATACCATCAATACCTTGTTGACCCGGTTTGTATTTACCATCCGTTTTTCCAACTGGGGTAAAGCCTTTTTCAATCATTAGTTGATGCGCATTATACTCGCCTGCGGCGGCTTTTTTATGATTTATTGAGCTGAATTCAGAAAAATCATCCGGTGTTTTTCTATTGATTGCCTTTTTAGCTGCCTGTGTCGCTACGTTGCCAACACCATCTAGCTTTTTCACCACAGGCTCAAGGGCTTTATCGGCAACTTTACCCGGTAGCAGCGATACTGCCATGGCTGCTGCCCCTGCTAAGGTTGGCCCAGTATCTAACATTTGCGCTAATTGCTCAGCTGCATCAGCAATTCCCTCGATTGCCCACTCCACTGGCAATAGCGTAACTGGTTTTAAGCCCTCTTCTTCGGGTAAGCCACTATCTGCTCCCTCTTTACATCCTTCCTTACAAGAAAGCCCAAGTGGATCAATGTAATTAATAGGATTTGGTGCGTATTGATAGTGGTTAATACCACCCACTAACCCAATAGGGTCTTGGTTGATGAAACGTTGTTGCTTGGGATCGTAATATCTAAATCGATTGTAATGGAAATTCGACTCTTCATCAAAATACTGACCCTGAAAGCGCAGTGGGTTTTCAATTGTATTTACAAACTCTTGCGCCCTTATACTTAACTGATTGTTTTCTAATTGATTATCACCTAACTCGCAACCAAAAACATCACTTTCATTACGCCATACTTGTTCTGCTTTATTATCGGTTAAGCAAAGTGGTGTGCCCAGTTGGTCTAGGTGATAGTAATATATTTCGTTATTTTGGCTTCCACCACCATTTTTAATCAGCGCTACAGGTAAAAAAGTATCAGGTTGATAAATAAACCAAGTGAATTTGCCGTTGTGGTGTTCACCAATGAGTTGGTTATTATCCCAAATAAAATCAATGCGACCTTGTTCGGTTATTTTAGCGCTACGTCTGCCAAGGGCATCGTATTCATAGTGGGAGAGTTTACCATTGTGGTTAAGCTGTGTAAGTTGGTTAAAACCATTGTAAACACGTTGTTGTTTATTACCCTTGCCTAAGCATGATATTTGATTGCCACATTCGTCAAAGCGGTAGTCGTTACCGGCAAAACGATGTAGTTGGTCGTTTATGACTAAGATATCATTCTGGCCATTACCAGTATTTCTACTGTCATTATTGCTCACCCCCTTATCAGTCGCTTGAGCATTATTAGCGGTGCTTTGCGGATTACCAAAGGCATCCCAGTGGTATTGTGTTGCTTGGCTTGTTTGTGCTTTTTCATCAGCTTGGTTAATTACACTACTTTGCAGTAATTGGCTAATACTGTTGTAGGTAAACGTTTTTTGTATCGGCTGAATCAGAGCTGAGTTTTGGCTTGGTTCTGTTGTTTTTTCAGGTGCTTGCTCACATAACGTTAATTGGTGTTTATGGTCGTACTGGTAACGTCGGTATTCACTATACGCGGCGGCAATATGTGTATGGTGCTCGCTTGCTTGGTCGTTTGTTTGAGTGTTTTCTGGCTTATTTGCTTGCCAATGCTGCTCTGTTAAGCGTGAGTACACATCATGATGCTGCGTTAACTCAATACCATTACCTAAAGTTTGTTGTGTATTAAAGCCAGCGTTGTTGTAGGCGTAGCGAACTAATGACTGTGGTTTACTCGCGTTATGTGTTTTATTTACAAAACTAACATCGCTTAATTGCCCTTGCTCTGTATACTGATACTGTATCTCACTGCCATCAGGTAAGTGTAAAATGCTGCGTTGACCTAAGTTGTTGTAGTCATAGTTTAGTGACCAATGCCCTTGCTGACTCGTGCTGAGTTTTCCATTTTTATGATAAGTTAAACTGACCGTTCGTTCACTATTATGAGCACGTACTAAACGCCCAATAGCATCGTATTGAAAATAATTATGTTGACTAGCCTGTGACTTGCCTTGTTCGTTGCTTTGACCTTTGCTTTGTGCGTTACGGGAATTAGTCGCTTGACTGGCACTTTGCTCTATTATGTTGCCTAAACTATCGCGCTTGAGTCTAATAAAGCGTAAGTCGCTGTCGTTAACGCTTATCAGTTGGTCGTTAGCATCGTAAGTGAAGCGTTGCGCTCTACCATCAAAACCGATTAGCGCTACTGGTTTTTCGGTTGGGCTGTACGCTATTTTGTAGGTTGCACCATCGCTACGGGTAATGTCAGTTAAATTACGCTCACTGTCGTAGCCATAACTAAGCCAACTGCCGTCACTGAAGGTTTTTTTACTTGGTTGTGATAACCCTTGGTATTGATACAGGGTGATATCGGCATCAGCTTGTTGTGCTGTTTGTGTGTTATGCTGCTCATCACTTAATGTTTGTACACTCAGCAAACGCTCTGCTTGGTCGTATGAATACGCGGTGGTGATTTTTTTCTCGGGTGCGTTTTGTGGATAGCTGTTTTGTTGGCTAACTTGTCCGTGACGATTGCGTTTGTATTCGGTGACTAAACCTTGGGCATTGACTTCACCGTTGAGTCGTCCTAGGTTGTCGTAACTGTAGCGAGTTAAAATACTGCCTACTTGTTTAGCCAGTAATTCCCCGCCAATACTCCAATGGTATAAAGTTTCAACTCCTTGAAAGTCAACTTCGCTGTGTAATTGTCCTTGCTCGGTATAGCGATAACTGTGAGTGCGGCCGTCTGGGCTGTGTACTGCCAATAAACGCCCAGTGGCGTCATAACGACGTTTATGTTGTTGTCCTAGCGCATCAATGGTAACAATGCGTTTACCTAGGCCATTGTAGTGATAATGGGTTTTATTACCTTGCGCGTTAGTTACCGTGCATAGTTGCCCTTGCTCGTTATAAGCAAAAATGGTGCTATTACCCATGGCATCGGTGGTTTTTGTTTTACGTCCTAACGCGTCATAATCGGTATATTCAGTGGCACCGTTGGTATTAGTGTATGCCGTTAATAACCCTTGGGCATTATGAATAAAACGCTCAGTATGCCCTAAACTGTCAGTTGATGTGCTTAACTGCTCTGCAGGGTTTGCTTCACTAGCTTGATAGATAAAATGATAATGATAGGTGTTATTATCGCCCCACTGCTCTATACATTGCGCTTTTGAACCCTCGCCTTGCCATAAAAAGTGATGACTAAAGCCAGAGGCGCGTGTGCGACAACTGAGTAATAAGTCGTGACGATAGCGATACTGCTCTGTACTTTGTTGGCTATTGGTTGCTGACACTAACGCTTGGGCATCATTGTATTGGTAATGTGCTAACAGCGGGCTTTGAATAATGCGTTTGTTATTGTCATCAAGTACGTAAGCAGCGATTTTTTCAAGATTGTTTTGTTGATTATATTGCAGTGCAATACCACGTTTTGGACCATTCGCTAGACGCTCTAAACGTTGCCTTTGGTCGTAGTGCAAGGTAATACTTTGTCCTAAATGATTACTGACATTATCGAGTAGCCACACGTCCTTTACTGGTGTTTTACTTGCATGAGTATTTTTACTCGCTTGACCATTATTACTTGATGCAGAAATACTATGCTTAACAAACGTCCAGTGGCTGTCGTCAGGTCTAATTAAAATTTGTTTGCCATCGAGCTGATGAAACAAAGCTAAGCCGGTTGCGGTTTGATAGCTGGTTTGGCCCTGTTTTACTTGTTCAAATACATGGCGGCGACCTTCTTCGTCATGCAATTCAAACCAGTGTCTACCCGGTTGTTTTGGCCCGACTTTGGGGCCTGGTTGATAGTGCGCTTCAAGTTGCACACTAAACCCATGACGCCAACCATAGCCCATATCAAGGTTATTATTTATTTTGCTTGAACGGTAAAGACGACGCCACGTAATAGGCACAATACCTTGATACGTAAAGTCAACTAAGGGTAGTATTTCTTCGCCACTCAATAATGAGACAGGATCACTTCGACAAGCTTGCTCGCTAATTGGCACGTCTGTTGGCGTATGATTACTTGCACTACCACTTTGCGCTGCATTACTCGCTTGTTTGCCTTGATTACTCGGTTTAACCGCAGGTATTTTTGCACTGCTACTGCTGCTTGCTTTAGGCGTAGCTTCTTCGGTGGAGTAATGTATAGAATCTTGAGGATTTTCACCATAAACGTGTAATAACTCACAGCTAATTGCTTCTTTAAATTTCGGGGCTACTAGCCGCGCTTGTTGTGTAACAGTAATACCAACCTGTCGTAGCAAACTACGGGCGTGTCCCAATGCATTGACATCTTTCGCCAAATGCGGCGAAATCTCGTCTACTAATAGCTGAGCTTGATCGCCACCACTAGAAACCAAGGTGTAACCACCGGGTGCTTCAGCACTTCGCAGCAACACAACAATACGTCGATTTTTACCTCTAAATTGAAAATACTGCACGCTCATCCTGTCTGAAACCTTATTTGTCCGTAAATTTTATTAAGCCAATTATTAAGCCAAAGTGTTGCTCTTATTACACTATCAATCATGGTTTACCCCATGAAGCTGGTTATCATATGAATACAAGATAACGCCTTGATGAAGTGCATTTGACACTTCAAGTTGCAATACATTTCCTTGTATTACTTTAGTTTTATAACCATTCACAACATGTAAAAAGTTGTATAAGCCAGTAACACAGCCTAATTCCCCTGTAAATAATGCACTTTGGCAAATGCTTGTTTTGTCATCAACATATCCTGCCAATTGATAATAGGAATCAAGCCACGCGTTTTGTAATGTTTCGTCTCCATTACCTGGTAGATATAAATGGGAAAGTCTATCGGGTGCTATTTGTTGTTCATTATCTTCTGTATTTTCTGCAAAATAATGAACGCTATCAGTAAATAACTGCGTAACGGCTAAATTTTGTTGTTTACTTGGCGCCACACTATTTTGTATAAAGTCGATTGATATTCCCGTATCAGCTGGCGATATTTGCGTAACAACAATCCCCTCTGAAGGAATGATACCTTGTTCACTTGTTGCCGATACCAAAATGTTATTAGTGATTAAATTAACGACATCGTGATATAGCGTATCAACAGCAATAAATAAGATTGTCTTTGCCTTTTCGCTTTCAAACAAAGTTTTAGCGGCAGCTAAGGCAATAGGAAAAGCCGCTCGGCCAAAAGGAAATAATTGACTTTGTGGGTGACTAAATAATTGCGGTAATGCCTGTTGTAATTTTTTAGCAAAATAAGCCAAGGTATTTTCATTATTTATTGCTGTATTACTCGCATCAATTGCATTATCAAATGACTCTGTAAACTCTGGCAATAACCAAAGTACAGGAATATCTAAAGGAAGTGATAACCCTAATTGTTCTACTTGTAGATTTAACTGTTTGATTAGATGAATACAACGGGTTACTTTATTTTCATTAAGGCTATCTTCATTCGCATAACTGTCACTTGAATTACTTTTAAGTGAAGAACAAAAATAATTCACATACTGTTTATCATTAATAGTGAACGATGATTCTTCAGGCGGAACAAGCGGTAAGTTTAACGCATGTTCAGTGCTTGCTTTTGCCCCAATAAGAACATGACTATTATGTAGCTTTACTTTCATCAGCCAATATCCAACGCATTCGGGTGCTGAATAAAAGGCTTACCACACCATTGAAGTTTATATAACATAGCGACACGTCGATGCCATTGACTACCCGATAACAAAATTTCTTCTACTGACTGTGCTGTTAACACCGTACCATTTAATATTCGTTTATCATTATTGTCATAGTCATGATCAAAAGTTAACCCCAAAAAGGACATGCCTTGTTGCCATGCATAAAGTATTTTTGCTCCGTAGTAGCGTAAATCTATTTTTCGTTCGTCAATATCGCTATTAAATTGCACAGCTAACGGAATTAATGCATCTAACTTGTTGCCCAATAATATCCGTAGTGCTTGATAAGCCGATAATACAAAGTCTTCTAGTTGTAAATATTGCGCAAGGAAAGGGATAAATTTGACATAACCGCTTATACCCATGGCATGAGTAATGTAAGGAATAAAGGCTTCATCAGCACTAAGCTGGTTCACTAACTGTGTTATTTCATGTTCATTGAGTGAGCAAATATACACATCAAACAACGTACTATGCATATAATCATTCTGTATAAACTGCTGGGTTATTGCTTGTACATCAAACTGATTATTTGCCCTTAGCTCTGTACCTAACTCTGCTCTTAATTCTGTACTCAGACAATTTGATAATACATCGATAGTTAGCCAATTTATTACCGATAAATTATTATTGTTATGTCTGTCGTTCCTATTTTTATACTTAGGTATCATTTCGTTTAAATAATCATTGAGTGTTTTACGATAATACAAATGAAATAATACTTGCTGAATAAACGCTTGTTGATGCAAACATTCATTGGATTTTGTCGTGAGAATATATTGGGTTGCCTGAGTAAAATCTAGCGTAATGATCAACTTATCACCAAGCAGTTTTGCAACAGCTAATACCAGAGATTGTAATTGCGGTTGTGCGCTATTTAAATAACGTGGTAATAATTGTTTTTGTAAGCTTGGCTCTAACATTAATTTCAGCGCTATAACTAGCGCAAGCTCATCGTCACTGTAATAATGTTCAGCATTGATATGCGTGATGATTTGTTCAACATTTTGGGCACTAAGAATACATTGGTTATTATTTTCATACTGAATTAATCGAGCAATTGTTAGTAATTTTTGTGTATTATTAACCATATTGTCTTTATAACAGCAAAAATTAAAACTCAAAACATTTCGTTGAGCCATTAATTGAGCTAGTTGCACAGTTAATTCATCCATAAGACTATTTACTTAACACAAGAGTAATGTACCGTTTAATTGGTTATGCTCTTGAAATCCTTTTTTAATTTATTCAATTTATTTATCTAATATAGGTTACCCAATTAACACCGTTGGATTACCCACCACAATTGACCCACCATGAGCAGTACCATCACCTAAACGAGCAGCAGGCTTTCCATTAATTTTTACAGTACTTGACCCCCCAGTAATAGTGTCGGGTGGCCCAACACAAACGAGCTTATCGCCCTTTCTTGCTGCGGGTAAACTGCCAATTAACACATTGGGTGAACCTGCCACAATAGGACCACCCACATGAGGAATAGGTGGGGTTCCTGGATTGACCTTAGGGCAAACATGCATATGCGTGATAGTAGAAGCTGGCATTCCCATTTTATCTTCCTTTTAATTGGTTTGAGGTAAAGTACATTCTAAAATTTATGGTAACTTGATATTGAGTGAAACAAGCTAATTATTAAGACTCACTTAACGGAATTATTAACAAGTTTCCAATAAATAATTCATGTGCAATCCACTTTATCGATTTAGCTAAACTTTGTGTAGAATGCTGGTAATCATCATGTGCAAGGTAATGGAAAATTTGGTCAATAATATTTTCTTTGTTTTTCCACGGGTGTAAATTTCTTAAAAATTGTTCACCATACGTACTACTCACTAAAAATTCTTTTAATGATGCCTTTAATAAAGGATCATCTGGCTTATCTTCAGGACGACAAACCAAATAATGGTAACCAAACTGACATATAACATAATGCCCTTTGCAAAAACGACCTGAACGACCTACATTAGGGTATTGATAAGCTTCCATTATTAATTCAACTTAATTTGAGGAGCTTTCATAGTGATACTTGTACCGTTAACTTTTATATCGGTTCCTTGAACTTTGATATTAGTCCCTTTAATGGTAATAGAACCATCACTAGTCATTTTGATTGAAGCACCACCTGTTTTAAATTCTATTTCGCTACCGGCTGTCATTTTAAGAATATTACCAACGTCTAACGTGTCATTATTGGCAATAGTCGTTAGTCTGTCATTGTCAATTGTATCTTTTTGATCATGCTTAACTTTTAGTTCATGGTCTTTTTCGGCTTGAAAAAATAAGAGTTCTTTACCTTTGTCATCTTCAAAGCGAACTTCATTAAAGTTATCTGCCCCACCATTTTTAGTACTGTGCGATTTGATGCCACTTTGCGTTTTTTTAGCAGGTAATGCATACGGAGGCATTAAATCAGCATTATAAATAGCACCACTAATAATAGGTTGATCGGGATCACCATTAATAAATTCAACTAACACTTCTTGGCCGACACGAGGAAAAAAGAATGCGCCCCATTTATTGCCCGCCCAGTTTTGAGCAACACGGATCCAACAAGAGCTTTTACTGTCATATGCACCTTCACGATCCCAGTGAAATTGCACTTTAACTCGACCATATTTGTCAATGTGTTGTTCGTCACCAGGATCACCAGTAACAACTGCTGTTTGCACACCGTTTATCAACGGTTTGTTAAGCGATATGGTAGGTCTGTATGGCGTATCTTTAGGTACACATTCAAAATCATTAGTAAAAACATTATCAGACGCCGATTGATTGGCACCCGATTGATTGGGCTGTGTTGCATTGGTTCGAATTGCTGTTAATAAATACGTTTTACCCTTATAACTGCTGTCTTCATGATCTTCAAAAGTAAATAATTTACCGATACTAAAACTACGGCAATCCCCTTGACCAGAGCACTTATGCATGTCTTTTTGTAATGCTTCTAACTGGGTATTAGCATAGGGTTGTGGACGTTTGTTAAATTCTGATTCGCCTAAATAGTCAAATATTTCCAAACTACCTTGCGCTGGTAAACTTGCGGTTACTTTATTGCCACTTGGAAAAAGTGTCGGTTGTTCAAAATCATAACCTTTTTGTTGGTATGCTCCACTAACCATACTCAAACCACCTTGCCAATGCGACACATGGGGTTTGGAAAGATGTCCTGAAAAACATCTAACTTTTGCTTCAGCACATTTTTTATAAGCGGTGATATCATCAGCTAAAACTAAAGTGTGTGCTGAGCTACTATGTTCAAAAAAGTAAAAAATACCTTCTTGTTGTAATAAGCGCGCAACAAAATCTAAATCAGACTCTTGGTATTGCACACAGTATTCGTATTTGGGATAAGATTTGGTAGTTTTATCTTGAAAAGCAACACTGTGCTGTCCAAAAAGATCTGCCACTATATCAATCACTGATAAGTTTTGGTAAATACGGCAGTTACTTCTTTTTTTCATAAACGCAGCTGTTGGCACAATAACAGCTTGGTAATCAATATAATCTGCAGCATCATCAGGTGCTGATGTGCGCATACCCGTTGACTCTAGATGGCTAACAACACCATGGTAATAACGAATAGCACCACCACTTTCAGCATTTCTTAACGAAACGCAAACATTTTTGCCCACTAAGCCATCAAGTGAAATAGTTGTACCGACAGTAAACATAGAAACTGTAAAAGAATACAGTTGTGAAATAGCCTCGGTGGCACAAAGATGTGTTAAATAAAGGGTATCTTTACCTAAGGGTGTAGAGATAGAGATAATATTATTTTTTTGGGTAGCTTTTTGCATTCCTTGCCTCAATAATCAAAAATAACCTTAAGGGATGAATCCCTTAAGGTTTAGGTAACAAAAAAAATTACATTTGTTGACCTTTAACGCCACTGTAGCCGTATCTAAGCGCAGCAGTAATGTTGTTTTTGTCGTCTGTTGGTGTAACAGCCATCATCATTTCAGTGTAACTAATAGTGATAGTTTCAACTGGACGATCACCCTGAATTGAAACACTATAGCTAGAAATCATTGCATCAGTTAATTCAATTTGCATGATTTCTTCAATTTTATCACCTTGCTTAGTGATATAAAAAATTGCTTTTTTACCTTTACCTATAGTTGCTTCTTCAAATAAATACGTTGATGCATTATCTTGAAGTTTAGTGATTGTTACATCACCAAGACGTGTTGCGCTAGCTTCACGATCTTGTGCTGTACCAGTATATGAAGAAAGTTCACGGCTAACATTCCAATCAACAGAAAGTACAGTAATTTTGTCTTTGTATCCTTCAGCCGTTGTTTCGCCTTTAATTCCTTCGTAGTCCAAATATGTATTTGCTTGCATTATTAATGCTCCTTTTGCATGTATTGTATCCATTAATGGATAGGCTATTTTTAATTTAATTAAACATTAAATTAAATTTTATAGAATATAAAAATCTACACTCTATTTTATAAAAAAACTCATTCTTATCGACTTAACTGCACATAAAAAATTTGTTTATAAAATAGCTGAATTATCACCAAATAAAAAAAGATTATACTCAAAAAAAACAACATAGCAACCACAAAATTAAAACAATTTCAATATAAATCAACAGCTTATAAAAAATAAAATTATACAAATGTCTTCCTTAATAATAAGGAAGACATCATAAAAATATTATTTTGATTGTTATATTTTAAACTTTATAAGTGAATTCATCTTCCTTAACATTAATATTCACATTGGTCGTTTTCTTATCACTAGTCATCTTATTCAAAATTTTAATCGACAATTCAGGTAACATAATATTTTGCAAAATATTATGTATATTACGTGCTCCTGATCCAGCGTCTTGACATAGTGAAACTATTTTTTTCACTACATCATCACTATACGTAAATTTAGCTTGATGGTGATTAGTAAGTCTTACACCAATTCTTGCCAATTGAAGTTTAGTTATTTGATTGAGCATCTCGTCAGACAGTGGAACATAAGGTACAACATTTATACGTCCTAAAAACGCTGGTTTGAAATATGTCAATAAGTCATCTTGTAATGCTTTACGTAAACCAGTGATAGATGGTGCTGTATTTTCATCTTCAAATAACGTCATTGTTGTGTCTGTACCCGCATTTGAGGTCATGATAATAATGGTATTTTTGAAATCAATATCTCTACCCTCACCATCTTTGATCGTTCCTTTATCAAATACTTGATAAAAAATATCTTGCACTCCTGGATGAGCCTTCTCCATTTCATCTAATAAAATAACACTGTAAGGTTTACGGCGTACCGCTTCAGTGAGTACTCCACCCTCACCATAACCTACATAGCCTGGAGGAGAACCAAGTAATAAGGATACTTTATGTTCTTCTTTAAACTCAGACATGTTGATAACAGTTATATTCTCTTCACTTCCGTACACTTGCTCGGCTAGTGTCAGTGCAGTTTCAGTTTTACCTACTCCACTTGGCCCTGCAAGTAAAAAGACACCAATAGGACGTTTTTCATCTCCTAATTGTGCTCTTGATATTTGTACTGTTTTAGCAATAAGATCCAGTGCATGAGGTTGGCCAATAATTCTTTTTTCCATGGTGTCTTTTAACGACAAAACCATGTCAATTTCATCGTTTTGCATTTTACCGACCGGAATACCTGTCCAATCAGAAATAACCTCAGCAACCAGCTGTTCATCAACTTGCCAGTGCACCATCGGCTGTAGGTTTTTAGATAATTTATCCTTTAATTTATTCAACTCTTTTAACTTGCCATCACAATCAACAACGTCATCGTGCTGTAATTCTGTCACTAGTGTTGCAACGTTTTTCACAAGTTCAAGTTCATCTTGCCATTGCTTTGTTAAAGGGAGTAATGCTTGTTGAGTTTCTTTTAAGGTTTTACTCAGTTCTTGCAATTGCTTTTTATGGTTTGCACCTGTTTTGACTTCTCGTTTTAACAAGTTTATTTGCGCTTGAATTTGTTGTTCTGTTCGTTGTAAATTTTCTACAGCACCAGGAGTAGAGCCCTGGCTCATCGCAACTCTTGCACAAGCCGTATCAAGTAAACTCACGGCTTTATCTGGCAATTGTCGACCGGTTATATATCGATGAGATAAGCTGACAGAAGCACGGAGCGCTTGATCAGATATGATAATTTTGTGGTGACTTTCCATGACAGGTAATAAACCACGCATCATAACTATGGCTTGCTTCTCTGTTGGTTCTTCAATTTTAACCACTTGAAAACGGCGTGTTAATGCAGCATCTTTTTCAAAGTATTTTTTATACTCGGCCCAAGTCGTGGCCGCTATCATTCTCAACTCACCTCGCGCAAGTGCGGGTTTCAGTAGATTAGCGGCATCATTTTGTCCTGCTTGTCCACCGCTACCTATCATGGTATGCGCTTCATCAATAAATAAAACAATAGGATTTATCGAATTTTTAACTTCATTTATAAGTGATTTCAAACGGTTTTCGAATTCACCTTTCATACCTGCACCTGCTTGTAACAATGCTAGGTCTAATACATGAACGCGTACTTTTTTTAATGCTTTAGGTACATCTTGTTGTGATATTTTAAGCGCTAATCCTTCAACTACAGCTGTTTTACCAACCCCTGCTTCCCCAGTCAAAATGGGATTATTTTGTCGGCGGCGAGTTAAAATATCTATCATCTGCCTAATTTCATTATCACGCCCTAAAATAGGATCAATTTTACCTAATTCCGCTTGTGCCGTTAAATCTTGCGTGTATTGATCTAAACTCGGTGTTTTGGTTGTTTTAGTTACCCTAGCATCATTGTTAGATTGGTTATCACCTGTTGATTCACTTGATTGATTTGAAAGTTGTGGCCAAGCATGAAGTAACTGTCCCGCATCAATTTTTAGTAGCTGTTTCGCGGAGCGAGAAATAAGTACACTTAATGAATCATTATTTAATAACGTATAAATAATATAAGCTGTGCGGATAGAATTATCATTAAATTCGATCGTAGTATTAAGCCAAGTTTGGCTTAATAAGTTAACAATATGTGGGGATAAACTGGGGGCAGCGCTATTACCTGTTTTTAATTTTTCTAAACCTTGTTGTAGCTCTTTTATTAACAAAGTACGATCAACAGAAAAACTGGCCATGATGAGTCTTAAGTCATCCGATTCCTTTTCAAGTAAAGCAAGTAACCAATGCTCTATTTCTACAGTAAATTGACTTCTGCTATGACAAATACTTGCAGCAGCCTCTAGTGACTGCCTACAATCTGGTGTTAGTTTTTCTACGAGTTTACTTAAGGTCATTGCTGACATATTCGTTAGTCCCTTATTTTTTCATTTTCTTATAATTCAATTTGTTATAGTGTAATTATCTAACTACAACGGTAATAAGCACATTTTTAATTCTGTATTCTTTTTTGATAATAAACCACACCCATGTCCTAGCGGTACAGCGGCTTTAGAAAATTGAGCCATTGGAATTTGCCTAGTTTGTATTTCCAGGTGTAATTTAAATTTCATAGCAATACCTAAATAACTCTTTATCAAACTCTTTAACAAGCGACTTGTTTCTTGTCCCGGTAAAAATGAACGTATTGGTGTATCAGTTCTCGGTTTGATAACAATCGCTATACCCGCATTGATATCCCATACTTTACTGCCAATGGTGGCATCAACCCCAAAGGCTGCAAACTGCCCCTCAGGAGATTTTCTACCCCCTAAACGTGTTTGATCAGTAATTGATAATTTCTGCCATCGACCTTGAAATTGTTTAATCGTCACGTCACATTGCGTAAAATCTTTTAAAATCAATGTTAGACCATCAATGGTTCTAATTTTCTTATTAAATAAACCAGCGTAATATTGTTTTATTGCTTGTTCACCAGACAGTTTTTTTAACACTGAGGTAAAGCTGTCAGGGTTATTCTGTAAATTATTTTGATAATTTACAGAAAATCTATATTTTTCCCAGGCACGATAAAAGAGTGAAATAAGACGGTGATTGAATAAATCATAAAAATCACGCATGCCCGTATCTTTTAATTTAAGCCTTTCTAACACTAATTCACTATAATGTTGCGGCAATGCGCCACTTATACCCGTTAGCCCCATAAAAGAAACATGCATATCTACAGCAACTTTATCCTTATCGTGACTATCTTTTAGCTTAATTTTACTAATAGATTGACCAGGAAAACCTAAATGTTGATCAGCCTTAAATCTAATAAGCTCACTTTTGGGTATACCGTCATGCCCCACTTTATTGTGTTTAGACTTCTTTGAATTCAATTGCTGCTGCAAAATGAATACAGCTTTATAAAAGTCATGTTCATTTGGGTTATCTATCAGTGATTGAATACTCATATTTTAATACTCATACTCTTTAATCATTCTCTTTAATCATTCTCTTTAATCATTCTCTTTAATCATAGTAACGGTGCCTTGCCTGCTCTACTTGGCCAAGTATGATATATGCCGTCTTGATTATTAAATTGAACACTTAATCTTGTAAAACTATTAATAGCCGCAAATTGCGCAAAGAAACGGTCTAATACTGTGCAAAAGAAAAACACGCCACTACCTAAATAATGATCTTTAGCAAACGTAAGTAGAATGTCATTACCCGTACTAAAACCAACTAAACCACGTTGATTTACTCTTGCTGTTGCCGTTTTAATATCAATGGCAATAATGTTTTCTATTAACGTTTTGTTTTCAGGCGAGCACCTAAAGTCATAAAGTTTTAAAACTTCTTTTAACTGATGTAGTGCGTTTTCACCACTAAAACTATCAAGTGATAAATGACTGATCAGTTGCCATCTTGATGCTTCATTTAAGGCAGCTCTAACGGGTAATGTGGGTGCTAATAAACATTTAACCTTTTTAATAATATCAGCCCTATCGGGAATAAACATTTTAGGTTCATCAGTACCAAAAGGTAAATGTGCCGGTAAATTTCGATTACTACATTCTGCTCTTATACTTAATAACCATGAGCCATAATCCTCTTGCGCATTAAAACCTTTAAATTGATGGTCAACTAACGATAAGTATAAATCTGTACCAAATTCAGCATAACCACCAGCCCAATTAGCAGCTTCGCGACGGGCATTCCAAAATAGTCGATCTTGATCAAGGTATGCTGGATGCGTTTCACCATAAAAAGGTGTCACGGTCGTTTTATTGTCTTTTGGATCAAAAGCAACCACTTCTTGAATATTTATTATTTCAGCGACTTCAGCATCAAGATACCTAGGAGAGAGTTTGTATTCATATTCAGAAGACTCGATACGAACAGGTTCAAGCTCTTGTTCGAATACATTAATTACTGGCGTACAACCTAATAAAAAGTTATTCACGTTAACTTGCTTTTCGAGATCCTCAGAGCCTTCTTTTAAATAGACGAAAATTTCAAATTTATCATCAATATTCACCCACTTTTTATCTAGATCATCAATATCAAAAAATAGGAATTTTTCCGGAAAAATAAAATTTTCAACCAATAACCGAAAGCCAGATAAGGTTTTTTTACTATAGGGTACTACCTGATGTTCATCATCGAAACCAACCGCTTTAAGGTGTCTTTTCTCTAAATATTTAACTGTTGACCAGTCACCATTTTTTACAATGGCAAGCCCGACACAATGTTGGAATAACAATTGATATAAATAATAGGTTTGATGTGCTTGACCATTTAGGAAAAATCTTAATTTATTAAGCCCTAATGTCGCCATCGTGACATCTTCAAACTCACCTTGTATTGAAAGTTTTATGATTGCTTTTGGCCGTGTATTCCATATAGGCTCAGGGGCATTGAATGGCGCATTTTGGAATTGAGCACCAACAACTTCAATCGGCCACAAATAACTGTCATAACATGTTTTAAAGTGACATGTTTTCATCCCATCTACTTGTGTATCCACCTTGGTATTTTGTGGAAGTAAAACCCCCGTAGTTGATACATTTTCGGTGACCATTTTAATCACTGTCATTGATGGAACAGGTGCTTGATAATCAGGATAAAGCTGTCCTAATAGTGCTTCAGTTAACTCAGGAAAACTGTCATCAAGCTTTTGTCTAATCTGTGCTGTTAATAATGAAAAAGCCTCAATTAAACGTGAGACATGCGGATCTTCAACATGTTCATCGCTTAAACGTAATCGCCCTGCTAGCTTAGGGTAATTTGTCGCAAACTCTGATCCCATATGACGGATAAAAGCGAGTTCTCTATTGTAATATTTCAATAAATCTTCATTCATTACATAGTCTCAACTACTTTTAGCCCTAAATTTACTGGCTCTACTTCTGAGTCAAAGGTGATATATTCTGGTTCAGGGTCAGCATAAAGCAACGCATTTATCCGCAATCTCATTATACGGTCTAAGGGTTGTTCACTATCTATCGCTTCAACATCAACCTCAATAAAGCGAGGCTCAAAACGTCTAATAGCTTCAGCAACCTGTTGGCATAAAAGTTTCCTACCTTCAAGACTGGCAACAGCCATACTCGAAAAATCGCGCAGGCCATAATTAAGTAGGGAATGATCTAGTTCTTTATAGTTTTCAGGCCATGTTAACCAAGGTACTTTAGCATTAAGCAAGTTTTCGAGGTCGCGCCTGACATTCGCCCGTAATTGTTTTAAATTAAGGCCTTTATTAGATTCTTTAATATCTGGAGTTTGGGGAGAGTCATCTATAAGCCTATCTAAAACAGAGGCTTGAATGAACTGTTGCTTATTTATACGCACGCACTTTCCATAATATCTTCCATAATACTTATAACGTAACCCCTAATTATTTGCAGAAATATTTCTCAAACTTAAGTTTACGTTTATCCAATAGTCTATATCCGTTTAACAATGATCATTCTACGTATAAAATAACTAAATGTTAAGCATAATTTTCTATTTTAAGTAAAAAAATTTAATGCTGTTTTTATCAATTAAAACGGCATTAAAATCTTAAATAAATTGGGTAGTGTTTTATACTTTCAATAATCGCCTAACTTGCTAATTTAATAAAATTAGATAGTGGTACCGCTTGATCATTAACAAACCACATTTTTTGACCAAGACCCACCATGACATCAGGTACAGTTTCTTGCCAATCAGTTTCTCTACCTAACTTTTCAGCATCGGTAATACTATTAGCATAAACTAATGGAATATGTGCTTCACCACTTGGCCCATCTTTTATGCTGAGTTCAACACGACGCCATACTTGTTCAATAAGCGAACTTACGGGTTTAAAATAGATATATTCAATATCTTTTATTTGTGCAATATAATATTTTCCATCGGTACCAAATATCTCAATAAATCCGCCAAGAGAATCGTCTAAATCTCTAAACTCTTTTACGCTTTCACCGTTTAACTCTACTGTGGTTTCTGGTCTTTCTTCTTCAAGAGCTAAGACACTTTTGGTTATACTTTGTTGGTCACCTTGTTTCATTTCAACTCGCAACTTCATGAAAGCTTCAATATGCGCGTCTGATGGAGTGAATAAATGGGGTACTGATTTACCAATCAAAAAGTCTTGTCGACTTTGTTCTGCAAGAATTAGCTGTCTTAAATTAGCTGCACCAATTAAAAAGTCTGGGTGTTTTTGTACCATATAATTAAGTTGTTTATCTGCTCGTTCCAGCTCTCCATTAATACAAAGTAATTCGATAAAACTACTTTTCAAATCAACGTTAAGTGGATCATCTCTCAATTGAACTTCTAGGTATGTAATGCAATCAGATAATCTCGCTTCTTGCAGCATTTCTTGTATTTTTTTCATTTTAATTCCTTTTGAAAGTTAATTTTTAGGTGTTAACTCTGTCACTAGTTTTATACTTGAGATCATTTGATCTAACTGAAAATGGGGTTGCAATTGAATAGTTGAATAAAAATGTCCTGGTTTACCTCGCATTTCTTTTACTTGTACTTGTGCTGTTTTCAATGGATATTTACTTCGAACAGCATCCGAAGCAGATTCTGATGCTGTCGTATATTGAAAAAGCCACTTTTGTAACTCACGTTCACAGAGATCCGCATTTCTGTATGTACCAATTTTTTCACGACCAATTGCTTTTATATAATGAGCAAATCGAGAAACACATAAAATGTATTGCAGCATGCATGATAACTTTGCATTAACAGTTGCTGACAGTGAATCGTATTCAATAGGCTTCTGGGTTGAAGCATTACTATAAAATACCAAATGTTCAGTGCCAGAAACCGCTGATAAGGGAATAAAACCGTTATCTGATAACATTTTTTCTGCGCGATCACTAATAAGAAGATTAATAGAAGGTTTGCTTCTACCTCGATATAAATCGGTTTCATATTGGCAAACTGGTAGGTCACACACTAAACCTTTACTTTTTTGACCTGGTTGCATTCCTCTAATTTGCCCGAACCAAGCAGATTCAGCAAAAGCACGAATTAGTACACCACCAAAGGCAAAAGCAGCATTTCCCCATAGATGATCTTTTTGCGGATTTTTAATCACTTCCGAAAACCGAAAAGCTTCATTTCGACTACCATCGTTTTTGTACGGAGCCCTCATCAGGATATAAGGCAAAGTGAGTCCTAAAAATCGGGCGTCATCCATTTCTCTTAACGAATTCCACTTTGTGTATTCAATTTGGTTAAATGTATAGGTAAAATCTATATGTGATGCTAAATCAGAAAATTTATCTGCACCAAAAAAAGAAGGTGCTGCTGACGTAATAAAAGGTGAAAAAGCAGCTGCTGCAGTACGAGTAATTTCTTTAAGAACGTCCATATCATTTATCAGTGTACCCTTTCTATTTTGATGAGATATTTGATAATTACCAATTAATACCCCGAAAGGTTCACCGCCTGACATATCGTATTCGTTGTTATAAACAAGTTTAAAAAATTCACTTTGGTCGAATTCTATCGCCTTATTTATATCTTTACTTAGTGTTGTCCAACTACAATCAAGTACTTTTATTTTAACTTTTTGATTTTTATCGTTGTTTTCTTTCTGATTAACTAAATATAAAACACCACGCCAACCTGATTCAAGTGCTTGAAATTCACTATGGTGGATGATGCAATTAATTTGTTTGGATAGCTTTTTATCAATATCTGATATTGCTTTGCGAAGCAGTGAAAGGATACTGATCTTTTTCATGTTATTAATGTTATAGCCAGAATTTTCTAGCCATAACATTAATGATTTTTTTAAGTCTGTTTCACGTAAAAAGCGGTCAACTAAATGTTTACTTTGTAACTGTTGAGCTGAAGAGTATGTGGTTTCAGTATCAACCTGTTTGGTAAATACTTCATGTTCCACAAATGAAATAGCTTCCTGCTGCATAATGCTTGTATGTCCTTTAACCTGTCAGCTCAATAGTCTACGTGTTAACCAATACTTGGAATTTTAGCAACTAAACGTAAAGAAGCAGTTAACTCTTCCATTTGCAACCATGGACGTAACCAAGCAACGGCATTATATGCACCTGGTTGACCGGGTATTTCTTTAACCTCAACTTTTGCATCAGCCAAAGGATATTTAGCTCTAATTTCTTGACCACCTCCTTCTGACGCATTAACAAACGTTAAAATCCAACGGTTTAACCAAGCTTCTACATCGTCTGCTTCCATAAAGCTACCAATTTTATCTCTTGCCATTACTTTTAAATAATGAGCAAAACGTGATGTTGCCATTAAATAAGGAAGACGTGCAGAAATTGCGGCATTTGCCGTCGCATCATGACTATCAAATACTTGCGGTTTTTGACAGCTTTGTGAGCCAAAAAATACCGCATAATCAGTATGTTTATAATGGCATAAAGGTAAGAATCCAAGTTTACTTAATTCCGCTTCACGTCGATCAGTAATACCAATTTCTGTCGGGCATTTAAGATCTGGATCACCATCATCACTGGTAAATATATGCGCAGGTAAACCTTCAACTTTACCACCGCCCTCAGCACCTCTAATTGCAGTACAAAAACCATACTTGCTAAATGCTTTGCCCATGTTTGTTGCCATAACATAGGAAGCATTCATCCAACAGTAATTGCCATGGTCTGCTGTTTTCGAACGAGTTTGTGCATCATCCAATTCTAATTCTTCATAGCGAAATTCTTCCACAGGCAGAGTTGATTGACCATAAGGTAATCTTGCTAATACTCTTGGCATGGTTAAAGTAACAAAACGAGAGTCATCACTGTCTCTAAATGAGCGCCACTTAGTATACTCTAATGATTCAAATACTTTCTCTAAATCACGTGGTTTGCTAAGTTCTGTCCAGTCATCAAAACCGAATAAAGATGAACCAGACGCCGAAATAAATGGGCAAAAACCAGCAGCAGCAACATTTGACATTAGCGATAACGTTTCTACATCTGCAGGGTGATTACTAAATTCATAATCACCTACAATGCATCCATAAGGTTCACCACCGGGGGTACCAAACTCAGCTTCGTATATTTTTTTAAACGTTTGGCTTTGATCAAACTCAACCGCTTTACTTAAATCTTTATGTAGTTCTTTTTTACTTAAACTCATAATACGCACTTTTAACGTTGCATTTGTTTCTAAGTTTTGAACCGTGTGATTAAGCCCACGCCAACTTCCTTCAAGTTTTTGAAATTCATCATTATGCATAATAGCAGCAAGTTGCTTTGAAATAGTTTCATCAATAGCTTGAATAGCTTGGTTAAAGGTAACGGTAAGGTTTTTATTCCATTGTACCGTACCTTTGAGTGCTTCCTCTGTTAAGGAGCGAATCAACTCTTCAGCACGAGATGATTCCGTTTGTTTAGTCGCATCAATCGCTTGGTCCAAAAGAGAAAAACTGACTTCTTCAGTTGATTGTTGTAATGCTTCAGCTTCCGTACTCATTATTCTGCTCCCTGAATATCTAATTCTTTAGCCAATTTATCTAAACTAGCCGTATTACTTAATACATCTTCTAAAATATTTTCTAAGTCTTCAGACCGATCAACTTTAGTCATCAAATCTCGTAACTTATTACGTGTTTCCATCATTTTTTTAAGTGGATCAACCTGATTAACAATTGCCGCAGGTTCAAAATCATTCAGCGATTTAAAGTCTAAAGACACCTTCAATTGTGTGTCATCATCCGCTAACGTATTGTCAACCGCAATATCTAACTTCGGGTTCATACGATTTAACACATCATCAAAATTATCACGGTCTATTTGAACAAAACGGCGATCCTTCAACGGTTTCAAATCTTTAGTATTATGGCCCGAAAAATCACCTGTAATACCAATGACAAAAGGCAATTCTTTTTTAACAATAGCACCTTCAGTTTCTACGTCGTATGTAATGTGAACTCTAGGTTTTCTAACTCTTTTTAATTTATCATGTATACTCATGAGATCTCCTTTCAAATATTAAATTACGCAGTGTAGTACCGCTTGAGTGTTATATTTCTGTTTCAGTTTCTGTTTTTATGCCTGATAATTTGAAAAAGCCATTTCTCGCTTCTCCGTCTTGAATAAGCTCTTGTAACAATTCGGGGAGACTTAAGTCACTCCAGCGAATAACTTGTTCAATCGCATACGACATTGGTGAATGAGGTTCTGTTTTGCGAAAAAAATCGGCAATAGTGCCCAAGTTTTGAATGGCTTTTTCTCTTGAGTTGATGTGTTGGTTGACACCTTGTTCTGTCACAGGATTGTCATCGTTCTGAGCAGTATTTTCCGTTTGTTCTTCAACTTCATTATCTGACGCTTTTTTAAGTATTTTTTCAGCAAGTTGTTTGACGCAAGTAGAACAAGATTGAATAGCCGTACTGATGTAACTGGTTGGTTGAGGTTCCCCACCCATGGCTAAATCCATGACCTTAGATAAACGATTAAATGCTGATATTGAGGCTTCAATATCAGCATTTAATTCTATAAAGAAACTATCTGGCGTTTCTTTTATTGCAATACTAACATCCTCTAAAGCTACAGCCCCAGATTCAAATTTTTTGATTTGTTTGTCTTTATCTAAACGATCAACTTCTAAGGCTTGTTCGTATTGCCAAGTAGAAAATGGCCCTTCTGACTGACCTTCAATAATTAAAATAGCTTTAATTGGTTGTATTAATGAGCCTTCGCTTTCAATACCATTTAAACCAATTAACGGTGCTAACCTTTCTGAGAGATCATTTGGATCTGGGGTTGGATATAAGTTATCCCAATAACGTTCAATAAGTTCAGCCGCGAGTGTAAAACCAAGTGCTAAGCCTTTAAAGCCTTGTAAACGGCATAGCGCTTCTATTAGCCAGGCAACAAATTCCAAATCTTTGCTCTGATTTTGTAATATATCGGGTACTTGTTCAAGAATTGGACGCCATTCAATTGCAATAGAAAGTAAATTTTCTTCGTTAACTAACGCTTTACGTTCTTTTGCCCTAGCAGTATTACGAATATCTTTTAAAAGATAATAAATAGACGTTGGAGATATATCATCTCGAGGGTTTATTCCCGTTTCGACAGCAGCATCGATAGGTTTAATAAGATCTTCAATTGTAGATATATGAATAGACAAATTTTAACTTCCTTGTATTTTCTCTAGATTCATCATCGAATCAGCTCGACAATACTAAACCAAGTGAATCAAGCATAGCAATAATTATTTTATTATTTAACCGAATTACTCACTAATTGCTTGAGTATTTAAATTAATATTTACAATCTATATTAAAAAATATCATCATAAACTTAAGTAAAAACAGGAATGGTGGCATCATTATTATTTATCGTTTTATTACTTTCGAGTGAATTATTTTTAACAAGAATACAAGTGACGTTGTCCCTAGCATTACGCACCAATGATGCATGCATTAAAGCCATACCCGCGTCAATTATATTACCTGGCTGTAATGCTTTTTCAATTTCATTATCACTCACTTCTTTATTAAGACCATCGCTACATAATAAAAAAACATCGCCAACCAAAATAGGTGCACTTTTTACATCAATATTTAAAGTATCATCAACACCAACTGCCCGCGTAATGACATTGGCTAACGGGTGACTTTCAGCTTCTTCCGCTTTTAATACACCTTCATCTACCATGTCATTCACTTGGCTGTGATCTTTAGTTATTTGCTGTAATTTATGATTCCGTAATAAATAACCACGACTATCACCTGCCCATAGCAACGTGTAATGATCATCTTTGAGCCATAAAACAACAACCGTGCTACCAACAATATTACCAGCAAACTGACTTTCGCTCATTTGTTGTAATTTAGCATTACTCTGTTGTAGTGCCTGAATTAATAACTCGGTACTGATTTGATCAACAGGATTATATTCCACAGCTTGTTGAATCGTATCAATCACAAGTTGGCTTGCAACATCACCTGCAGCATGTCCTCCCATACCATCAGCAACCACCCACACCCCCTGTTGAGGTAATTCTAAAAAAGCATCTTCATTCAATTGTCTAACGGTGCCCCGATGAGTTTGAGCATGGCTTGATAGATACATAATTATTCCTTTAACATTCTCGTAATATTCCAACTATTTTCTTGCCATTGGCCATTCAACATGGCAACAAATTGACTTACCTGAGGTAAACCATTTGTAATAATAAAACAAGGTTCGACTGAGTATGAACCCAGTGTCCACCACAAACTATAACAACCATAATGGCAACTATATTGTTGATGAAGCAAGTCTATAAGTGCTGGGGAAACATCTCCTTGAATTATCCAAGCTTTTTTTACTTTATCATCAGACTCGCAACTTACTGTACTCGTTTTTAAATTACTCATTTCAATATGTTCGTCAGTTAATTCGACATACCAAGCATCTAATTCAAACTCATCCTCAAGGACAGCTAGGATGTGCTTTTCGAATTTTTCTGACCAACTATTTTTATACCATCCTTGTAATGCAGAGCCCTCATGTTCTGCCGCAAGTGTAAAAGGAAAGGGTCTATTCACTTGATCGACACTGGGAATCACAGTACCTACCATCGCTGAATCACAGCAAATACCAGCAGAAAGTGAAAAATGCCAAACAGGGCTGGTTAAAAAACAATTTAACCAGCCTCCTCCTAATTGCTCTTTGCTAACCGAGATAACAGCTTGGAGCCACTCATTCCAATGTTTTAAAAACTCACTGTTTAATTCATTTTGTACAAAATCCCCTTTTGTGGGGATTTTTCCACAAAATCCGATTGAACTTATAGTGTTGTTGGGCATGAAAAACTCTCCAAATTCACCATCCAAAAAGGATTGTTCACACTATTAGCAATTAACATAACATCAGCATTGTATCCACTAAGTGATATTTTTAATAATCCATCCTTTTTAGTTTCGGGTCTTGCTCTATTTAAGTCATCAAAAAATTTGAATAGTGACCATTCGCCAGCATACTTTTTATTAAGTGGACGACCACCGTTTGGTGGAGTAAAAGCAATTCTAGTCTCATTATTGGCACTTGCTCCAGGCCAAATAAATTGCTCTTTTCTGGTGGGGCCATGACGATAATTAAGTTGTTGACCATCAATTTCCAACATAAATTGGCTAACATTTCGATCAAGGTATTGTGCCTCAAGGCTAAAATCTACCTTAGGATATTTAGTCTCTGATTCAAAAAACGCCTCTCTAATTACATTTGCACGTTGATACATGGTTAAAATCTTATTACTAATACCAATGTTTTTGGTGAAATGCCAAGATGATTTACTGGTGTCAACATACTCAGCTAAATATTGTTTCCAAAATTTATCTAACGTGCCACCATAAGCAAAAAATCGACTAAAATCTTTAATTCTTACTTCTCTAGTTGCACTACGTTTAAAGGGGTAACGACCTCTAATGGCTCGGCGATATTCAGCTAACACTTGTGATTTCCAAATACTATTTAAGCGTTGACTTTGATTGGTTTGTGCAAATCCTTTGGTTCGTTTGGCAATGGGTTCAAGCCAACCAGCTACTGGAAATGGCATATCGGCAATTTGTTTTTGTAAATCAGAACCCAATGAAGCAAATTCATTTTCTAGACGCTGATTCATGTAAGATGAATTTTGCTGAGAAACTTGAGAAGACAAGGCTATCTTGCCAATACTACGATTAATTAATCTAAGAGTTCCTTGTACATCATCTAATTGTCTAATATCTACCGAAAGTAAATCAGTAAAGGCAAATTCTACTTCTTGGCCTGGTAAATCAATATCTAGCTCTATCGGCTCATCAGGTAGTAAACGACTAATTCGGGACTTTTTAGATGCAAATAATACATCTGTTGTACTTTTAGCAATTTCTGCCGCTGCTTTACCATTTTTTGACAAAGGTATTTTGGTTAACTGTACATTTTTTTGTGCTGCGGCAATAATACTTTTAATAGGTGCATCTGAACTTGACAAGGCGCGAGTGACATCAGCTCCTTCATCCAAAGAATTCATTGGTTTAACTATTAAATCACTTAAAAAATCTTCCCAATAGAAAATATAATCTCGAATATATTTCTGTTCTAACTGGGTTGTTATTTGCGACTTAGTTGCCTCATCAAGTGTATTTAAATCATCACCATAAACCCAACTATCTTCAATTAATCGTTTTATAATTCTATTTTTTTCTATGCTGAAAATCCCATGAAAACCATTATAGGTATATAAACTGGGAATTCCGTCGTTAAAACTACGTCCACTTTGAAAAGCAAATCCTTGGAGGCTATCAATACTTAAAATATCAATTAATTTGAAATCAGGAATGCTGCTATCAACAAAATCGCTTTTTAGCCGTTGATAAGCTCTTTCAACTAACGGTAACATAGTTAATGTGCGTCTGGCTTGTAAAACAGCCTCTTCATTATATTCATTTCCTCGCGTTCCCTTAGCCAATAAAGTTGATAAATGCTGATTAAGTTCATTACGAATACTTGTATTAATTTTTCCAGGTATATTTCTATCAAAATAAGCCGAGAACCAAATCTTAATATCTTCTTCTTGGTAATATTCAGGATTATATAGCATTAAATAGGTCTTAAGCGTTTCATATACATAGTTTAAATGTAATGAATTATCTAACATTTCTTGCGTTAATGCCTTGGTTAAATAAGGTAATAAATAGGCATCTAATGCTCTTTCATAGGCAGCTTTCGCAGGTTGCTTTAATTTATTACCTTGGTATAAACCTAAGGTACGAGCATCATCGCTTTCTTCATGGGCGTAACCAACTGGAAAGTTTCTTAATGTCGATAAGCCTTTAGTTAACGTGATAATTTCAGATTGAGCAGTTAACCCACCAGCGGTAACTTCTTGATACTTCTCAAGGGCATCTTTGGTATGATCGACGAGTTCAGTATTCCAAGAATAACTCGACCACCAACCATAAATAAAGAAAACAGTAACCACTGAGGCAATAGCGACCGTAGCGCGTCTTAGTAATAAGTTATGCTTATCATGTTGTCGATTAACCGAAGCTAAGTTTTTTTCAGGAAAAATAACATCTTCAAGCAAACGCTTAATAAAGTAACTACGTTGATGTTTTACTTCACTAGATTTTAACTGCGTTTTACCTCCAGCAGCCAATGTTGACGACAAGTGGTCAATGGGAGTTCCTTCTTGTGTCGCACTGGTTAAGTAAACACCACGCAATAAAGGTGCTTCTTCATAAGCATTAGGTGAAAAGATTTCTTTTAAAAAATCATCAGCCGCACCTTGTAATAAACGTAATTGCTTTGGAAATTCATATATTGCAGCACGGCGATCAAGATCTCTTTCATTTTTTAATCGAGCGTTAATTCGTGCGTTTAAATTACTTAATAACGTATGAAATTCTTTATTAAAAGTACTAACAATGCTCTCTTGATCATTGTTTATTGTCAGTGGAAATGTTACGCCCCAAATTTGCTCGCAATCTTCTTTTGCAAAATCATCGAAAAACTCATTAAAGCCAGCTATTAAATCAGATTTAGAGAATAAAACATAAACGGGGAAAGTCATACCAAGTTGGTTTTGTAACTCTTGCAAACGTTGTTTTATTGCACGAGCATGTAAATTTCTTTCAGTTTTAGTTTGATTCAATAACTCAGACATTCCCATACTAATGATCACGCCATTAATCGGTCGTAGTGGTCTAAATTTTTTCAGTAAACCTAAAAACCCTTGCCAAGCACGTGAATCTTGTTTTGCATGGCTGTCTTGTGTTGTATATCTGCCTGCAGTGTCAATTAATACGGCTTTATTAGTAAACCACCAATCACAATGGCGAGTACCTCCTACGCCTTGTATCATGTCTATACCCATTTTTTCTTTTAACGGATACTCTAAACCTGAATGTTGAATGGCCGTAGTTTTACCTGAACCTGGAGGACCAATCATAATATACCAAGGTAGTTCGTATATATTCTTACTATTAGCAAACTTTGTTGCTTTTAAAATATCTAACGCTTGCAGCATCTTTTTATGTAAGACATCAATTTCACTCTTCACGGTATCATCAGTTGAGCTTTCTGCGCTACCCTCCTCACCATTAATGAGGTTATTAACCATTTCTTCACTTTGCTTTTTATCTTTAACTTTACTGGTAAACTTTATTGCTCCCCAAATGATTACAATAATTAATAAGAGGATAATACGAGCAGACATACTAATCAGCGGTTCATGACCAGCAATGGCAATTAATGGCCCACCAAACCAAATTAATAATGCCAAACAGACAAACCCTAAAATAGTAATCACTGTTTTAGATTTTAATTTGGTAATAAGTTTATTAAAATTTTCTTTAAATGACATAACAATTCCCTGTAAACAACTAAAACAACAAGTCTATTTCAATTCGACGATTTAATGAGCGATTCTGTTCGTTACTATTATCAAATCTGGGTTGAGATTCCCCCATACCTTCTGGCCATAAACGTCCTTTTAACGAAGCATTATTAGCGAGAAAATTACCGATTGATGTGGCTCGAGCTAACGACAAATGCCAATTAGAGGGGTATTTAGTCGTAAATATTGGCTCGTCGTCTGTATGACCTGTGATTAATATTTTTCCTTCTGTACTCTCAAGTGTTCTAGCAATTTTGGCTAATATCGCTTCAAAATCGGCTCTAGGTTGCGTGCTACCTGACGCAAACAATGCGCCTGCACCAATGCGTATTCTGATTCGATCAGACAATTGATCAACTTCTAGTAAGTTCTTATCTATTTCAGTTTGTAATAATTGTTGTAAAATTAAGGCTTCGTCACGACTAAGGCTTTGGCTAAGTGTATTTTCAGGTTCTTGCCATGGCACTAAAGAGACTAATTCTTTATAGACACTAGAAGAGTAACTATTGATGTTATAGCTGAACGACATATATATAAAAAGCAATAACACACCAAACAAGGCACCAATTACCCATAATGGAAAAGGTTGCTGAAATTCGGTATTGTGAATTACTTTATCTCGCCAACCTGGTGATAATTCACGTAGCAAATCACCTTTGAAGGATTGGACGCTGTGATAAGCTTTTTCTCTTAAATCCTCCAGCTTCTGTTCACCTTGCACTTCTACCTTCATCTTTCCAACAAAACCTAGTGTTAAACAAATGTACATAAGTTCAAGTAAATGGTACTTTTCAGAGGAATACTGTAAAGCGTTTTCAAGCAAGGTATAAAAATACTCGCCACCAAAAGTTTCACTATGAAAGGTCGATAATAAGCTTTCTGAAGCCCACACACTATCGCCACCCCAAGGCGTATTTAAAATAATTTCGTCCATGAAACTACATAAACAATAACGTGCTGATTGAATATCTTCAGCGCTGACATTAGCAACCCGCAATGTATGTTCGTAATTTTTAATTAAATCTATGCATTGAAGTCTTAAGGTACTGACATCATCGTACTCTTGAGTATTTCTTAATTTGATGCAAGTTGAGAGTATGGCGCCCGCGTTATCAACTAGAGGGTTATTCGTCATTGTTAAGATGGCATTGGAAGCTTTACTATCAACTTTTTCTTCGTGCACAATGGTTTTAACATTATTTTCTGACGGGGAGCTATCTACTTTACTAAACGAGCCAGCACCTCGTCCTGGCCGTGGTTTTACTATAGTTTTATCGTTCACAGTAATATCAATCCTTAATTTAATAACTAAAACCAAAATATTTTACGTTTTAAAAACCTTAAATTTTTAGCACAAAAGATAATGAAAAATTCTTTTGTGCTAAAAATTTAGGGCTATTTTCCATAATAACTCTTTCAATCAAACTAATAGAACAACCAGTAAAAAAGTACATTTAAGTGGCTTAGAGCAAAATAGACATAGCTAAAGAGTCTTGCTATATCAATGGCTTCCTGTTTATTTTCTTCTTTATATCCATAAACAAAAAACACCACCAACGGCATAAAAATAAACGTAACGAGTAAAAACCACCAAAAATGATCGCTAAACCAAGGTAACACTAGGGATGCTGGTATAAGAAAAAGTACAAAAAATACAGAAAACTCATCTTTCTCTTGTCGCTCAGGCAAACGATCAAATAGAGTGGCTAATAACATAACAAGAATAAGTGCAACATAGGTTAGGTATGGCCAATGATTTAACCCCGTAATTATCGTGTTTGTTTTGTTAAACCATATTTCGGGCTTTGCCATATCAGAAAACTCAACTGACACGAATAAAGATCTCATATAAGCCACTAATTTATATAGCCCATACCCCAATAAAGCCAAGCCGACACTGCCAATGCTGTAACTTTTCATGAGTTCAAGGTCAAATTTAACCCATCGATATTTATGCGCTACAACTTTTAAAGCTATTCCATATATCACAAGCAGCATTAATATTAGTAATGCATAAAAAAACTGCGCACAGTAGAAGAATGCCAATAACGGAGTAACTGCCAAAATAAACTCACTATTTTGCTTCTTTATTGAATCAACTGACTTGTAATCGCTGTAAATGATGATGGGTATTAATAAAAATACTGCCATCATCATAAGATTAAAACTCATTTTTATTACCTAATACCAATAAAAACCCTACCTTTTTCTAGCCTTGTTTATTGATTAAAACATCAATAAACAAGGTCCAGCTATCGAGCTGTTTTTAATAATTCATACAATCTAAAGTAGAGTGTTACAAACCGTTTATAATTAACCTAATAATATTTAAAAAGTACTATTAATAGCTTCTCTGACCGAGCGATATAACACCCCTAAGGTTTTATCAAAAACCCATTTTATTACTTCATATGTCAACTCTGTTAGTTTATAAGCAATCTGCCCTGCAAATACCAACATATGACCAAGCAAACCAGCAACTTGTTTGGAACGCTTAACCGATGCCTGTGCAACTTTGACTAAGGTTCTGGAAATTAGATCATAAAAAGTTAATGCCGAAGAAGCCGTTGCTTGTGCCATTATGGCATGATAATACCCCGCATCTTTCAACAAGGTAATCAGCGCGGCACTAATTTTATCGGCCCAATAGGCACTGTAAGAAGCTTGATTGCGGTTTTCATAATCGAGGCGCACGGGAGTACTTAAAAAGTTATCAGAACGTTTTTGTAATGCTCCCCAGTCATACCCTTTAGCCGAGTTAACATAGCCAGGATTACCATTCGTTCCCATTTTATGCGCACTTGGGCTAAAACCTTGACCACTATTTAAGCGATATTCGGTGCCGTTATAAGGCGCATGAGCGAATGGCCATAAAGGCACGTTAGGCACAGGATCTGCACCATGGGTACAACGGAATATGTTATCAACTCTTGCAGTTGTTTGGGCTGAAAAACCATTTAAACCTATACGTGGCGCACCAAAGGTATATAAATTTACTGGCATACCATATTCACTTTTCAACCAATCAGCGGTTAATCCTGCCAAAGCACCACCTAAGCTATGACCAACACAATGTACCGTACCAATCGAACCTTGCTTTTTTGCTTCAGTGATATATTGCTGGAAAGCAGGTTTCATCGTGTTAAAGGTCTTATTAAAGCCTGCATGTACACTCGATCCATTTTCTGAACTTGTTAAACCGACATGAAAATTAGTTATCCAATCACGTGATATGTCTGTTCCTCTAATAGCAATTACATGATCACCATGAAATATACCTTTGCCTTTCCCAAGTAAAGCAAAACCCGTGGTTCGATTGAATAGGTGTGATAAAAATCCACCAGAGACCCCTTTTACTGGGCCATTCGATAGATCAAAGCTGAAATATTCATTCAATCTTTTTGCATTTTTTCCAAGTTGATAACCAGCCCGTCCTGAGTCTTTAATTTTATATACAGTATCTGCCAGCAATGAAGCAAAGTGAGGGGAAATAGTCGACATACTTTAAGTCCTTTTAAATATTATTTATAATTAATTTTTTGAAGGTTACCAACGGCAAATACTGTGCACTAAATAACCTGCTTGTGGATACTCAACACTATCAAATTCAAATTCTTCTTGTGAATTAGTTAACTCACAATTTAACTTTATTAGACGCTCTGTTAACGCTTTATTTGGCTCAATACCTATTGCTTCGGTATACCATAGAATATATTTTTCACCCTCATAATCTACGTCTATCGTCTGTCGAATACTAGACTCATCAAACATAGAACCAGGTTTTCTTGAACGGATGTTTTTTTCAGGAAAAGAAAAACGGCCTTCATCGTCAGTTAAGGTTTCGTCAATCAACTCTTTGTCATCACCATAGGTCAACCCCCGAAAAACCTTTAGACCTACAACAGGTGCTCCGTTATTGGTAATAACACCGTGAACTTCTGGTGATAGGTGAACATCGTATTTTTTAAATAAACCAAACATAGTGGTGGCTGCCTGTGTCGAAAGTAAAAAAAGAAGCGCAGAAACAGCAAGTATTACAATAACGAAAAAGCGTTTTTGATGAGAGAAAGCAGAAGCCATAGTCGTCCTTGATTACTTGATATTCCTTTATTTTTTAAGCTACTGCTTAAAAGCAATGTATTAGCATTACAATGCGAGAGTAATATAAAAGAAAAAATGTGTTGTTTCAAGTGCAAGTTCTCACTGATGTTATCGATACATTAAATTTTCCAATAATAAATAAAATCAATGGGTACGTGTAATATTAAATTTATCCATAAACAAATCAGCACTAAAAACACCAATAAGCCCACCAAACGATAGCGTAAACATAATAATGAATGGCAAAGGTTTTAGATAAGTATTATCAAGATATGTCCCCAGAAACCATTGAATAAAAATAGCTAGTACTAAAAATAAATAAGGCAGTTTACTTAGAATGAAATAGGTCGCTATTTCAAATACCCACAATTCTTGGCTATCTTTAAAGCCAAGAAAGCTAATAAAAAGGTATAAGGACAATGAACAAAGAACAACTAGAATCAGTATTACTGAATGTGATACAACTGAATAACTTACCATCAACGAATAGCCCATTTTCAATGCATAGATGGCAATCAAAACCCACACAATGACAATAGGCCCTAAAATTAATCCCATAACAACTCCATGTTTATATTTATACCATTAATTCACTAAATTATTGCCCACTTGTGCTGGTTAAAATACTCTATGGCGGCGTTGCTCTCAATCCCAATAGCCTGCTATTGCTCAATCACGCGCCTTGCTCTAATTTATTTTTCCTACGCACAACAAGGTCACAAACTTAATGAAACTGCTATTAGCTATATCTTTAAGCTAAAATATTAGATTAGCATCTTAATCGTGAATGTTAATATCGATAGATCCAAATTTACAAAACCAACCTAAAGAACACAAGCCTCTTTTTATTATTTTTAAAGTAATAATTATTTCTTATTGAATTTTTCTCATTTAAGTTGCAGAATATTGCTGCTGTTTCATTAGGTACACTTCTTATTGCCTATAAATGTTTTTAAAGGACTAATGATTAAATTATGGATAATACTCATACAAACACCCCTATTGCAGATGATAAAACACTCGTCGCTGGCGTTTCACCGCGAAAAACCACTGCGCCTATCAATTTAATTGGTAAATGTCTCAAAAATCGATACCTAATAGAATCACTCATCGGCTCTGGTGGAATGAGCGATATATACAGAGCGAAAGATTTACATTTAGAAACAGCCGGAATTAATGAGCCTTATGTTGCCATTAAAGTGCTACTGCAACAGTTTTCATCTATTCCAGAAGCAAAACAAATTTTAATTAAAGAAGCAAAAAAAACACAGCAACTTTCTCATCCAAATATTATTAGAGTTTATGATGTAGATTCACATGATGGTTTTCATTTTATTATCATGGAGTGGTTAGACGGTGAAACACTCGATCAAGTAATTAAACGTTCTAAACCTATGGGATTACCTTTTAAAGGCGCTAATAATTTAATTCAACAAATTGGGGCGGCTCTTATTTATGCTCATAAAATGGGGATTGTTCATACAGATTTAAAACCTTCTAATATTATTTTAACAAGACAAGGTAATATTAAAGTGTTTGATTTTGGTGTTGCAAGCGCACTGCAATTAAACTTTGATAAATATGCTATACAAAATAATGACCTTTCATCTCCGTTAAGTGGGTTTACCCCCGCTTACGCAAGTTTTGAACAATTAGAAGGTAAAGCGCCTTGTGCAGCTGATGATATTTTTGCTTTTTCTTGTATTATTTACGAGCTTTTATCATGTAAACACCCTTACCAGCGCATAGCAGCAAATAAAGTAGACTTAACTAAAACACCATTAAAAAAACCAAAACACTTAAATTGGCTTTTATGGCCCAGTTTGAAAAAAGGCCTAGCAATACATAAAGAACAACGTTGCGATAATATTCAAAAAATAAATGATGCTTTTTCTCAAATAATTTGGCCTAAAGTGCTAACGGCATCAGCGGCTATTATTATTGCAACGGCAACATTTCAAGTTTATCAAACCCAACAAAATGAGATAAAAAACCTTAATGTACTTATCACATTAAACGATAATGAACAAAGTAAATTGAATGCATTTAAAAACTTGTCAACAATCGATTTATTAGCGCAATTAGATAATATTCCCACAGAACAAAGACTATTAAAACAAGGCTTACTTCGAGAACACCGACAATCAATTATCAATATTTCTGAAAAACGAATCATGAACGTGGCAAAAGACCCGAGTGGAATATACAAAGATTACGATCAAGTTGATTTTATTCTTGCTAATGCTCTTAACATTTTTCCTGACTCTGTTCGATTAAATCAATTAAAAAATGAAGCCAGCACAAGCCGCATAGCTATAGTTGATGCATTGTCCGAACGCCTAAATTTACTGTTACTTCAAGGTAGATATAACGAAAAAGACGACAATAGCATAGAAAAAATAATCAATGATTTAAGCTTTGTAGACCCTACATTTAAGTTTAAGCCTGAAGAAGAAGTTTTTGCTATTTATAACGACAACTTTAATCTAGCGTTGACAGAGCATAATGTTGATAGAATTACCTTACTAATTACAGTGGGTGAACTTGCCTTTACTCATTATGCTGATGCCGAACCCCTATTAGATTTTGGCAAAAAAATGAAGTCATCCGTTGCTGAATTAGCTAAGTATAATGAAGACATTGAAGTCGGAAGATCTACCGATTACCCCTACGAAGCTGCTGAAGTTTTTTACAAGTCAACATTTACTCAGTTTAACTATGAACTTTCACTGGTTGTGAATCCAAAAGAGTTAATGAAAATTGATGACAAAATTGGTGAATTAGAGCTACAACTACCAACAGATTTTTCCCCCTTAATCGCAATTAAGAAAAAAATGGCAGGTTCGTATCTTAATTATGGTAACCAATATTTAGAGAAAAAGAATTTCAAAACAGCTAGACAATTAATTAAAAGAGGCAATGAACTTTATACACTTATTAATTAATATAAAACCGTAATATATTTATATTAATCTCAATGGAATAATAATTTTTAATAGTGCACATAAGCTATTGTACGCACTACTTTATAAGGCATAAAAATTCATGGAATTAATTTTTGAAATAGTTAGTTATCATCGACTTTCTCCCGAACAAACTTCAAAAATGAGTATAAGTAACACCCTTACTTTTGGTCGTTCTGAAAATAATGATTGGCATTTACCTGATCCAGAGAAAATTATCTCTGGACATCATGCCCGTGTTGAAAAACGAGCAGACGGTTTTTATATCTATGATTTATCAACCAATGGCTTATACATCAACAGAGCTGTAGAAGCGCTTGGTACTACAAATACTCACAAATTGTGTGAAGGTGATTTATTAACTTTTGGTGACTATGAAGTCTCAGTTTCGCTTGTAAATAAAGTAGTAACTAATGAAGCTATACATAGTACTCCATCAATTGCTCAACCCTCATTAACCCAGAGTAACAAACCAATCATAAGTTCTCCTGTTCAAGGTATTGCCCCGAGTACTTTATTTGGTGATCAACCATTAGTACCAAATAACGCATCGAATATATTGGTGACTAATGACCTAAATGACCATTTTGATGTACCGCAACCTATACCTGAAGAATGGGACACAAATATTCTTAAATCTAAAATGACGAATAACCCTGTTTTTGATGAACCAGTTAATCCAGCCAGTGCACCTTCGGCTCCTTTACATACAGAAACGGCAATACCTGTTAAACCAGTAGAAACCACCCAAAAGCAATATAAAAGCCCCGTTGCTGCAACTAACACAAATTTTGACGCCTTTATTAAGGGGTTAGGTATTTCTGAGTTAGTCAAATCAGAACAACTAAATGATGAACTGCTCTTTGAAATGGGTCAAAGTATGCAATTAATGTTAATGGGTTTAGTTGAGTCATTAAGAACTCGTTCAGCATTAAAAAGTGAATTTAGAATTAACCAAACCACTTTTCAACAGCAAGAGAACAATCCACTAAAATTTTCAGCGACAATAGACGACGTTTTTCATAATTTATTTTTAAAACGAAGCTCAAGTTTTTTACCGTCATCAAAAGCAATTACAGAAGCCTTTAATGATACAAAAAAACACGACATAGCCCTTACGGCAGGTACAATGGGCGCTATTGAAGGCATATTTAAGCAACTTGCGCCAACCGAAATAGAGAAAAAAGACTTAAAGGATTCTGTATTTGATCAGTTAATTCCAGGCCAAAAACAATTACGTTACTGGAAAACATATCAAAGTTTACATAAGGACATGGTCAATGAAATCGCTGCTAATGGCAGTTCAGTGTTATCAGATGACTTCGTAAGAGCATATGATAAGAAAATTAAATCATTATAAGTATTAGTAGGTAAAAATGACTTTAAAACATATAATTCTAACCCTGTTCGTTTCAATTAATATAATATTAATTGCAAGTTGTACGACCATAAACGCAATCATACCACCATCAACCGATATCAATTTTAACGCATCAGCTGATATCAATCCAGATATGAACGGTAGAGCTTCCCCTGTTGTCATCAAAGTTTTTGAGTTATCTTCACGTACAATCTTTGATACTCAAGATTTTTTTACACTATATGAATCACCTGAAGACATTTTGGGACCAGATTTACTTAAGAAAGATGAATTAGAACTACAACCTGAAGAGTTACAGCAATATAAAATGGTATTAAATAAAAATACGCGTTATGTAGGTTTTGTTGTTGCTTATCGAAACATTGATAGCTCTCGTTGGCGTTCAGTTATTGAGGTTTCTCCAACGGGCTACGATAATTTCACGATGAATATTGAAAAATTAGCTATTTATAACAGTAATAAATAAAGTAAAAGAAGGATTTTATGAGTGATTTCAGCCCAGTAGCATGGACAGAAGGAATGTTCTTACGTCCGCAGCATATGCAACAACAAGAACGCTATCTGCAGTTTCAACAAGCAAGAATTAACGCCAAAACAACCCCTTTTTCTTGGGGAATATTTGATCTCGATATTGATCACAGTCTACTCTCTTTAGGACAGTTCCGACTCAATAGTGTTGAGTGTCTTTTTCCAGACAATACACTAGCTATTTTACCCGAACAGGGCTTGTTACCTGAAGCCATTAGTATACCTTCAGGCACGTTAGATCAATTAATTTACCTAGTATTGCCCATCAGCAAAAGTACTGGTTTAAATATTTCAAATGGAGAAGAAACCTTAATCACTCGTTATCATTATCATGATCATAATATTATCGATACAACGATTGGCTCTGACGCGACTGAAGTGCTACAGATAGGTAAACTACATTGCCAATTTAAGTTGCAAGATGAAGACCGCTCTGGCTATGTTTCCATTGCAATCGCCCGTATTATTGAAGTATCAGAAGAAGGTGTTATCTCATTAGATAAGAAGTTTATTCCCGCCTGTTTATCTATTGACAATATTCAGGGGCTAGTCAAGGTAACGCGAGAGATAAAAGGCATGATAAACCAACGCGCAGACGCAATAGCCGCACGACTCTGCCAAGCACAAGGCTCTTCAAGTTCTATATCAGATTTTTTAATGTTGCAATTACTAAACAAATACCAGCCATTATTTGAGCATTATAACTTAATGTCAGGTATTCATCCCGAAGCCTTATACCGTACTATCATTACTTTTTCAGGTGAGTTAGCAACCTTTAGTGCCTCAGACAAACGGTCTCCTGAATTTCCTAAATATCAGCATGACAACCTTTGTTATGTTTTTAGCAATGTGATGGCAAGTATCACACAAAGCTTAAGTACGGTATTAGAACAAACTGCTATAGAGTTACCATTAGAAAAAAGCCAATACGGTATTTATTTTACACCAATACATGATAAAAATTCTTTAGAACATGCTGACTTTATCATTGCAGTAAAAGCTGCATTACCAAACGAAGAAGTGCGCAAACGTTTACCTGCGCAAATCAAAATAGGCTCAGTTGAAAGCATAAGAGAACTCGTAAATAATCAACTTCCTGGTATTGGTATTATTGCGTTACCGGTAGCACCAAGACAAGTACCTTACCATGCTGGTTATCATTATTTCCAACTAGACAAACAAAATAGTCATTGGTTAAAACTACACGCAAGTGGCGGTATTGCACTCCACCTTTCTGGACACTACCCTGACCTTGAAATAGAACTTTGGCAAGTTAACCAATAATCTAAGTCTATAACCAAAGAATCAATATTAATTGGTTTTCCACTCTATACAAAGATGATCAAAAAAGGTGAGTGTAATTTTTTATTGCACTCACCTTCATCAAAATGTTTTTTAAACTAATTTAAGTACAACTGTGGTTACAAGCATATTAGCGCTTATACTCACTATTTTACGCGTTACTGTTCTCCAGCTAATTTATCAGCAAGATATAGCCATGTTGGCAATACGGTATCAGGATTTAGTGACACACTGTCTATTCCTTGCTCAACTAACCAAGCAGCAAAGTCTTCATGATCTGACGGTCCTTGACCGCAAATACCAACATACTTGCCACGTTTTTTACAAGCACTGATAGCCATAGACAATAAAACTTTTATCGCAGGGTTACGTTCATCAAACAAGTGAGCTATTAATCCTGAATCTCTATCTAAACCAAGTGTTAGTTGGGTTAAATCATTAGAGCCTATTGAAAAACCATCAAAGTAATCAAGAAATTGATCCGCAAGCAAGGCGTTTGAAGGTAATTCACACATCATGATGATACGCAACCCATTCTCACCACGCTTTAAACCATGTTCGGCTAAAATATCAATTACCTGTGACGCTTCTTCCAATGTTCTCACAAACGGGATCATAACTTCAACATTGGTTAAATCCATCTCGTTTCTTACACGTTTAATGGCTTCACACTCAAGTGCAAAACAATCACGGAAATCTTTAGAAATATAGCGAGCAGCCCCACGATAACCAATCATGGGATTTTCTTCGTCTGGCTCATACTCTTCGCCACCAACTAAATTAGCGTATTCATTTGATTTAAAATCAGACATACGCACAATCACTTTTTCAGGTGAATACGCTGCGGCTAACGTAGAAATACCTTCAGTCAATTTGGCAATATAGAACTCAACAGGGCTGTCATAACCTGCAATAATATCACTGATTTCATCTTTTAAATCTGCTGATTGTTCATCAAAATTCAATAACGCTTTCGGGTGAATACCAATCATTTTGTTAATGATAAATTCTAAACGGGCTAAACCAACACCAGCATGAGGTAATTTAGCAAAAGCAAAGGCACGATCAGGGTTTCCCACATTCATCATAATTTTTAGTGGTAACTCTGGCATAGCATCAATTTCTGATGTTGTTACCGTGTAATCAAGTTTTCCTTGATAAATAAAACCAGTATCACCTTCAGCACAAGACACCGTGATATCATCACCTGTAGCAATTAAACTGGTGGCATTACCGCAACCGACAACAGCAGGAATACCCATTTCACGTGCAATAATTGCCGCGTGGCAAGTTCTACCACCACGGTTAGTTACAATAGCTGATGCACGTTTCATAATAGGTTCCCAATCAGGGTCTGTCATGTCAGTAACCAGTACATCGCCAGGTAAAATTTTGTCCATTTCATCTAACGAAGCTAAAACTTTTGCTTCACCACTGCCAATTTTATGACCAATTGAACGACCTTCACAAATCACATTTGCACTGGTATGTAACTGAAATTGTTCCATTACATTTGAATTTTCGCGACTTTTTACTGTTTCTGGACGTGCTTGAACAATATAAAGTTTTTGATCTAAGCCATCTTTTGCCCACTCAATATCCATTGGGCGACCATAATGTTTTTCAATAATCACCGCTTGTTTTGCTAATTGTTGTACTTCATCGTCTGTTAGTGAAAAACGATTTGAGTCTTGCTCATCAATATCAACAATTTCAACCTGTTTATTGTGTTCTTGTGACTCGGTATACACCATTTTGATAGCTTTACTACCAATATTACGGCGAATTACTGCTGGCTTACCTTTAGCTAAGGTTGGTTTATGAACATAAAATTCGTCTGGGTTAACAGCACCCTGCACTACCATTTCACCTAAACCGAAACTTGAGGTGATAAAAACAACATCTTCAAAGCCTGATTCAGTATCAATAGTAAACATAACGCCAGAAGCTGAAATATCACTACGCACCATGCGTTGAATACCCGCAGATAAAGCAACGCCACGATGGTCATAACCTTGATGTACCCGATATGAAATAGCACGGTCATTAAAAAGCGAAGCAAATACGTGTTTAATGGCAACCATTACAGCATCTAAACCACGCACGTTAAGAAAAGTTTCTTGTTGACCAGCAAAAGAAGCATCTGGCATGTCTTCAGCTGTTGCCGACGAACGCACAGCAAAAGAAGCATCGGCAGTAAAATCACCCGCTAACTTATTATAAGCCTGTTCTATATCTTGTTGCATTTGTGGTAAGAATGGCGTGTCGATAATCCATTGACGAATAGTTTCCCCACTCTTTGCTAACGCATTTACATCATCAACATCAAGGGTATCTAGTAATTGGTATATTTTTTCATTTATGCCACTTTGCTCAAGGAACTCGTTAAAAGCAAAAGACGTTGTCGCAAAACCTGTCGGCACTTGTACACCTACATTTGCCAAATTTGAAATCATTTCTCCAAGTGATGCATTTTTTCCGCCAACGCGATCAACATCACCCATTCCCAAGTTTTCATACCAAAGCACATTCTCTTGCACAACAATTCTCCATTAAGAAGTCAGTAAAAGGTTAAATTTGTTTATTTATTTGTAGCTAAATACATTCTACACTGCCAACTATTGAAACAAAACGTTAAAATGAAAGATAATGTAAAAGTTTTCTTTGAATATCTCAAAAAATAACTCTATAAGGATTCACATGCGCACTGCATTTTATATTTCTGACGGTACAGCAATCACCTCTGAAGTTTTCGGCCATGCATTACTCTCATTATTTCCAACTGAATTTGAGCATCAAACCATCTCCTTTGTTGAAACAATCGAAAAAGCTAATGAAACAAAAGAAAAAATTAATAAAGCCACAGCTCGTTCTAAAGAGCCTGCGTTGGTTTTTCATACCTTTGTAAATAATGATATTCGTGAAATAATAGATAGTTGCGACGGGGTTATTTTTAATTTTTTAGAGCATTTTGTTGAACCTTTAGAAAAAAAATTAAATATGAAAGCTAAACCTAAGGCTCACAGAACACACAGTATTCATGAAAACAGTTACGACTACAGAATAGAAGCCGTTAATTATGCCTTAGCCAATGATGATGGTTCGGTAGTAACCAATTATGAAGATGCCGATGTTATTTTAGTTGGTGTTTCTCGATCAGGTAAAACACCAAGTTCATTGTATTTAGCGCTTCAGTACGGCATTAAAGCCGCAAATTACCCATTTACCGACGATGACATGGATGAACTTAAACTACCCGAGTTTTTAAAACCCTATAAAAAGAAATTATTTGGATTAACCATCGACGCTCAACGATTAATTGATATTCGTGAAGGGAGAATGTCAAACTCAAAATATTCATCAGCTAGGCAGTGTAAAATGGAGGTGAGAGAAGTAGAAAAACTCTATAAAAAAGAAAAGATTCCTTTCATTAACACCACTAAATTTTCAGTAGAAGAGATCACTGCAAAAATTCTCAATGAAACAGGACTGCAAAGATATAAATACTAAATTGAAAAAAAACGCTCAAACTATATCAACTTTTAAGACGTTATATTGTTAAAATATTTCACATTATCGTTAAATTTAGCTATGTTAGCGCCCATAATTTAGTTTATACCAAATCACTTGAATTATTTCCCTCTTATCCCCTCTTAGTGATAGCTAAAAGGCTTAAAGGGAAGTTATTGATTAATAAATAATACTTATTTTATTTATTAATCTACTTGGTATTACATGCATAAGCACTCTTAATATTTCATAATATTTTGTTCTTTTTTGAGAATAAGAATACTCAAAAAGAGAGTGCTCAATAAAAAAGAATAAATATGACTATTAAAACAGATGAACTACGAACAAGTTTGATTGATAACTTAGTGTCTCCAGCCCAACTAGCAGAGCAAATTCCCCTTACTAAAAAAACAGCAGACTTTATCATGAAAAGTCGTCAAGAAGTTGAAGCTATTATTAGTGGTGACGATAAACGCTTGTTAGTGATAATAGGCCCTTGCTCCATACACGATACCAAAGCAGCTATTGACTATGCTGAACGACTAAAAACATTACGAGATAAATATAATAACGAATTATTAATTGTTATGCGTGTTTACTTTGAAAAACCGCGTACAACTGTTGGTTGGAAAGGCCTTATTAGTGATCCTGATTTAGACAAATCATTTCATGTAGCAAAAGGCTTAAACCTTGCCCGCCAATTATTGGTTGATATTAATGCTATGGGCTTGCCTGCGGGCACTGAATTTTTAGACATGGTTACAGGTCAATATATCTCTGATCTCATCAGCTGGGGTGCTATTGGCGCTCGTACCACTGAAAGCCAAGTACACAGAGAACTTGCTTCAGCACTTTCCTGCCCTGTAGGTTTTAAAAATGGTACTGACGGTAATGTTAAAATAGCCTTAGATGCCATAAAAGCGGCAAGCGTTCCTCACGTACTTTATTCACCAGATAAAAGTGGTCAAATGTGTATTTATCGTACCCATGGCAACCCTTTTTCGCATGTGATTTTACGCGGAGGTAAAGTACCTAACTATCATCCTGAAGATATAAAAGATACACGTGATAAATTAACAAAAGCAGAACTAAATACTGGCATTATGGTTGATTGTAGTCACGGTAATAGTTACAAAGATCATAACAAACAAATTGATGTTGCTCGCTCACTTGCTCAACAAATCACACAAGGTGACAACAGTGTGTTTGGCGTTATGATTGAGAGTTTTATTGAAGCAGGAAATCAAACAGTAAAAGCAGATTCCCCACTGGTTTATGGTAAGAGTATTACGGATGCTTGTATTGATTTAACCGTGAGTGAAGAAATATTAGTCCTATTAGCTGATGCGGTAAAACAAAAACAATAATATTGTGCAGGGTTGATAAATATCATAACAATGATTTTATTAACCCTAGTAAATAATACTAATTATTAAAATGATGCTATTCAAGAGCCTTTATTTGTCATTAACGTCTATTTACTATTCCTCTACCATCATATAATTAGTACTTTCATCAAAAATCAAACCATGTTGATTTATATGTTTCTCGTAATCTTCTACAGATAAAGGTTTTGAAAAATAGAACCCTTGAAACTCTTGACAACCAATACTCGACATAACTTCAACTTGTTCTTGAGTTTCAACGCCTTCAGCTACACATTGTATATCTAATTCCTTGCACATAAAAAGTATAACTTTGGCTAACTTAATTTGTCGTGAAGACGTTGTAATTTTGTTTATTAAAGATCTATCTAATTTAAGTTTATCAATGGGGAAATCAGCTATTCTAGATATATTTGAATAGCCAACACCAAAATCATCTATTGAAATAATAAAACCCCAAGACTGCAATGACTTTAATAAGTTAATAGAATACTCTTGATTCGTTTCAAGAGCTGTTTCAGTTAGCTCTAACTCAATTTGTTGTGGATTAATAGTAAAATCAGCTAAATTTTTCACTAAATTTGACATGAATTTAGGTTTATTAAAATTAATCAATGAGATATTTATTGCTACAGTGACCGTTTCTACACCGTCATTATTCCATGTTGATAATTGAGAACATACATTTTTTATTACAAAATCAGTCAAGCGATCAATCATACCGTACTCTTCCGCTATCGGAATAAATATGGCGGGTGAAATAGTTCCAATTGTAGAGCTATTCCATCTTGTTAATGCTTCTAGCCCAATGCATTTCCCATTGGCTAGCACTTTGGGTTGATAAAAAATATCTAATTCATCTGATTTTAATGCTTCATCAAGCAATATTGATATTTCATACTTCTCTATAAAGAGTTTCGACTTTAATTCGTTATAACAGTTAAATGGATTATTTTTATTTGACTGTTTTAAAGCACTAATTGCATTATTAAGAACTGTTTCACAAGTTTGAACCTTTTCTGAAAAAGCATCACAGCCAAATATAAATGAATGTTTAAACTTTGAATGTTTAAACTCAAAACTAGAATCTAGATCAGGCTTAATCTGAGTAAGAATTTTAGTTTTAAGAACTTTCTTTGATGGAGTATTCATCAATAAAGCAAGCTGATTTGAACCTATATATGCACAAGCTAATACATCATCAACTTTTTTTATTAACTGTTTGTAAGCGTCAGCTATCATTATTTTAGACGCATTTTTGCCGTATTTTAATTGAAAATACTCGTTGTCTGCATTTTGCAATACAATAATATATGAATATTTTTTATAGGTGGGATACTTACTAAGAAGATGCTTACATTTTAACTCAAACCATAACTTGTTAGGCAAACTAGTATGCTTGTCAAAATAGCGTAAGCGCTTGTTTTCCTGTTCAGTTTCTAATAAATCATTTTTCAAATGTTCTTCTTTTGTGCAGTCATTAAATTCATAAACAATAAAGTTTGACCTAATTACCTTATGACTCGTTACTTGTACGTAAGAACCATTATATTCAATTAACGGAATACTCGCTTTTGAAAATTTTTTTTTGAAATTAAATAATATTTCCTCTAGAGTTACATTATGACCATTTGGTTGCTTTGAAAGGTTAAAAAGTTTCCTTGCTTGATTATTAAAATCTACAATTTTTCCAAACTCGTCAACAACAACTTTGATTTTACTTGATTGTGTAAAAAAAGTTCGGTATAGCTCTTTTTTTTCTTTAAGGTGGTAGGCTGAACGTAGTGTACTTTCATTAAGACGCTTTGCCGCAATACTAGTACGAGCAACAGCAAGCGGAATACAAATATTGAAGAATAAAAATAATAATATATTAATAATTCTATCAGCACTTGGTAATTGGCTGGTAACACCGCTATAGACAGAAAGATCTATATTATTAACAATCAAGTAAAGTGGAATTATATTCAATAAGGCATAAAATATGGCCGTTTTATATCCTATTATAATAAACGCTATAACTGGGCAAGTGTACATTAGCATGGAACCTACTTTAGCCAATTCAATATCAGTTAAGAATAAATTCATAACCAAACTTGCTGTGACTATTAAAAGTAGTAAGGTATGTGCGCAAAAAATATAATATAATCTACTAGCCAGTAATAAAATTATAGAAACGGAAAAAAAAACAATTGTTATCACTACTACATAAAGTAAATTAAGAGATAAAGCTGAGTTATACGTGCTAATAATAGCTATTAAAGTTATAAGCACCGCACAAAACAAAATAATTCTTAACGAGCTTATACGCCAATTGGGCATACTGTTACGCAGTGTATCATTATCCGAAAATAGAAATAATTTGTCTAAATATCGACCTGCGGTACTACTTAGCAAACTTGACTCCATTCTTACACCAAAATAGAAGATACTATTCTAAGCAATTAAACCTAAAGTTGTAAAGTGAAAATGATTTAACAGTATAAATAATAAAATCAATATATTACTTCATCAAAAACACCTGTCCATAGCGCTAACCTCCAGTTTAAAACCAAGATATATTTTGCGTAAAGGATAGAATATCCAAGCTAATTACTCTTCTCCGCTTTAGTGCCTTTTGCATCCACTAGTCTACCGTAAAAAATATGCCCATATTATTTTGATTTAGTATAATTACCTATTGTTCTCAAATTAAAGCTTACCCCTCATGTAATATTTCCTTCACTTATCTAACATAAAAATGTCACTTACTACTTTTACACTTGCTGGGTTTTAAAAATCATAAACTCATTAAAAAGTAGGAATACCATGTCTATAAGAAAAACTGTCATTGCTTTGTCAATAATATCATTATTGTCTGCTTGTCAATTTGAAGGTGATAAGGGTGATCAAGGGGAAATAGGCGCAACAGGTTCGCAAGGCATTCAAGGTGAGCAAGGAGAACAAGGACTTGATGGCGAAAATGCAATACAAAATATAAAAGTTGAAGTGGTTGGACGATTTAGCGCAGGCGGAAGCGAAATAGCAGGTAAAAGCGCTGCAGAAATTGTTCAATTTCATCAAGTGTCCAATTCGGCTTTTGCAGTAAACAGTGCACTTAATCAAATAGAAGTCATTAACTTAGCTAACCTGCCAACAACCGAGGTAGGTAATCCAATTACCGATACTAGCTTATCCTCAACGGCATTTACGTTTCCAAATCAAGTAACAGTATTATTGCCAAATAATGCAAATGAAACCATTACTTTGGGCGCAGCCAACTCTATAGCTATATTCGAAAACACCTTAGCTATTGCCGTAGAAGCTGATGATAAAACCAACGCTGGAGCTGTATTGTTTTATCAACTAAATAATCAAGGCGTTGGTACTTTCATTAAAGCAGTAAAAGTTGGTGCTTTACCAGACATGGTCACATTTACTCACGACGGTAAAAAAGTGTTGGTGGCAAATGAAGGTGAGCCAAATACCGATTATACCATTGACCCTGAGGGCTCTATTTCTGTTATTTCGATAACGAATAATTTGCCCGATAATCTCGCTAACAACATAAATTTATCAACTAACATTACTTTTAGCAGTGATCTTTTGTCTGCTAATGACTATGACACTGATGCAGAGCGAATAGCATTACTCAAACAAAGCGGATTAAAGTTAGCTGGACCTGTACACACAACTTTAGCTCAAAGCTTAGAGCCTGAATATATTAGCGTGAGTGAAGATAACCAAACAGCATTTGTGTCTTTACAAGAGAATAATGCTATTGGCATCATTGATCTCAACAACAACACAATTGAAATTAAACCATTAGGTTTTAAAAACTGGGATGAATTTCAATTAGACTTCACCAACAAAGACGAAATTGCTTCATTTAGTCACGTTAAAAACTTATTCGGCATGTACCAACCCGATACAATTACGTCGTATCAATGGAACGGAGCCACCTTTGTATTGTCTGCTAATGAAGGCGACTCACGAGATTATGACGGCTACTCTGAGGAAGTTAGAGTAAAAGACATCATCGACGTTGACGAACTAAACAAAGCCTTGTCTCCTGACCTACAAGCATTTTACGATGCAAGTGGCGGTTCCGATGGTTTGGGCCGTTTGAAAGTAACAACAGCACTTGGCGATGCGGATAACGATGGCATTTACGAGGCATTATATACTTATGGTGCACGCTCGTTTTCTATCTGGGATCAAAATATTAATTTAGTTTATGATTCAGGTGATGACTTTGGGAAAATTTCAGCTTCGGTTTTAGGCAATAACTTCAATAGTGCTCACACTGAAAATAAAGGCGATAATCGCTCTGATGATAAAGGTGGAGAACCAGAAGCCATTGCTGTAGGAAAAGTGGGTGATAGAACTTATGGTTTCATTGCCGCTGAACGTTCTGGTGATTTATTTATTTATGATATTACCAACCCGTTTAACGTTACCTTTTCAGCCTTCTACAACAACCGAGATTTCAACGTTGATTTTGAGTTAGATGACGACTTAGACAACCCATGCGATCCTAACGAAGGCATGGATTGCACTATGATTTCAAGTGCAGGCGATTTAGGCCCTGAAAGTATAAAGTTTGTGAGTGCTGGCCATAGCTCTACTGGCAAACCATTATTAATTATTGGTAATGAAGTCAGCGGTTCTGTCACTATTTACCAAGTCCTTACTGAATAGCATCTTACTGAACAATATATTACTGAACAGTATTTTGCTAATCACATAGTGCAATAACTACCCTAGTAACAGAGTTTGTTGCAAGGGTAGTTAATCATTATTTGATAAATTCAACCAAATATCCGCATTAACCGAAGCTTTCTTTTTACGTTTTTTCTTACCTGTGCCTTCAGGCTTTGCCATCGGTTTAGTTTCAGCTAAGTGCTGAGAAACAGCTTCCTCATCAACTTCAAAGCCAGCCACTTGCTCACGTTCGAGGCGTATTTTGTTTTTCTTTTCGATCACCTTAAAATGATGATAGTCTTCAAAATCAATCAGCGATAAAGCTAAACCTATTTCACCCGCACGACCACTTCGGCCGATGCGATGCATGTAATCCGCTGGGCTTCTAGGTAAGTCAAAATTAATCACAACGGGCAGCTTTTCAATGTCGATACCACGAGCAGCAATATCTGTGGCAATTAGCACATCAATTTCCCCGGCTTTAAACGCATCAAGCACACGATTACGCGCCCCCTGTCCTTTATCACCATGAAATACCTCTGCTGCGATACCACGCTTGGCGAGTTTTCCCGCTAAATGCTCACAACTATTTTTTGCATTCACAAAAATCAGTGCTTGTCGCCATTGATGTTGCTTAATTAAATGCGCCAACAGCGCTGTTTTCTCGCCTTTATTAACGGTAAACACACGTTGTACCAAAGTACTGGCATCGCGACTTTGCACTTGTATTTCAATAGGATTATTAAGTAACGTTTGTGTTAACGATTGAACTTGCTCTGGAAACGTTGCTGAAAATAGTAACGTTTGCTTTTTCTTTGGTAATAACGCTAACAATGCTGATAATTCTTCGGTAAAACCTAAACTTAACATTCGGTCAGCTTCATCAAGCACCAAGGTGTTGACTAAATCAAGTTTAATAGCGTTACTTGAAATTAAATCAAGTAACCTACCTGGCGTTGCCACTAAAATATCGGTGCCGCCTCGTAAAGCCAGCATTTGCGTATTTACTGAAACACCGCCAAACACAGCCACCGTTTTAATCGCACCGTTAAAGTGTGCCGCATAAGATTTGATGCTATCAGCCACTTGCTTAGCCAACTCGCGCGTAGGCACTAAAATAAGTTTAGCTACCGTATTGCTTTTATTAGATTTCGCTTGTGCTGTATTTGTTTGATTATTAGATAATTGCTGTAACAGTGGTAAGGCAAACGTAGCAGTTTTTCCTGAGCCTGTATTAGCCCCACCAATTAAATCTCGTCCTGCTAAAATGCTGGGAATAGCCTTCGCTTGAATAGCCGTTGGCTCTTGATAGTCTAATTCAACTAATCGTGCTAACAAAGGTGGAATAAGACCAAGTTCATTAAAATTGGCGAGTGTTTTGGTAGAGGTCATTAAATAAAGGTTCAAAGCTATAAAGAATTATTTGTTATTTTAGCGTATATATACCCACTTGAGTATGTAAAATCTAATAAACAATAATATGACCATCCCATACTTGAACAAGCAACATCAAATAATACAACGTCACCTATCTAAACTTACGTGAATCTTTAGATTGCTGGCTATCGTTACTTTACAAAGATTTAGTTTCCTAATATCCTAACGGCAATGGAATCTTAACTTAAATGGAATTTACTATGTCTTGGACAAAACTTAATAAACAAATTAATGCAAATTCACTGATGGCAATAGATGCCCTTTCATGTCGAGATTATGGCGTAAAGCTAGATTATAATTTTCCTTTTCATAAAGTTAAATTTACCTGCCAAGCCTTGGCAATGCTAGCTCAGTTAAACGATTACGACCAGCATATGGTGGCAAAAGACATAGAACACATCTGTGCACACCCTAATGCTAAAAACTCATTGAAACATAGTCGAAATCCATTACGTCGTTTATGGCGAACTAAATATCCCTTTCGAAATTATCATTTTTTATTAGCCTATACCCATAAAGATAACCGAATTAATATTGAGGAAATTTTCTTTGATAAACAATTAAACGGTCCAAAAGATAATTTTTCTGCTGAACGCACTATGCTTTACAATGTAAATAGGCAAACTTCTGCAAGTTATAATAAAGCAATGGATAAAAAAGAACTTGATAAATTAGCAGGAGCTTGGGATAGAGCCCCTACACCAACAACCAAAATTAATACGGGACATGCCGCGGTTAATGGTATGTTAAATGAATTAGATAAGGCTACATGGTTAATGGGAACACATTTAGATACCGCCTATCAAAGTGACAATATAAAAGCCTATACGCTATTTCATAACCCGACCGATAATTTTGGCTTAGATATAGTTGAATGTATCTTTGATAAAAGCCAAGGGCAAACATCACATAATGCCCAACACCTAGCGGCTGTCTTAGCGCAAAATCATCAACAAGGTAAGAAAGTTAAATGGGTGGCGCACAGTCAAGGGGTTATTATCTTTTGTTCTGCGCTAGAGCACTACCGCATTAAGTACGGTAAGCCGCTAACCACTCAACAACTTGCAATACATGGCTCTGGTACTAACCTTAATCGACTCCAACGCATTGCACACAATACAGGAATGACGATTAACTCTATTCGTAACAACCCTTTTGATCTAGTGCCTAATATTGGTGGTACAAATGATTTATCAGGCAGTAGCTTAGCCCGCTCAATTAAATTCGGAAAATACCTCGTAGCAGATCCTGGCATTAGCCCGCATACGTTACCTTTTTTGGGGCTAAAAACCTATGCAGACCAGTTGCAATTGTCTGGTAATATTCCCGCAGCGACCAAAGTAAGAAAGTTTATAAAAAAACTACCTGAAGGTGATAGTAGACTATGATAAACCTGCTTAAACTCACTAAAGCATATTGGCGAGGCTTTGTTGGCGGTCCAGACTTTAATCGCTGTATAACATATCGTTTTCTTTTAGATGCACAACAACTTAGTATTGAGCTACCTGACAGTAATGTTGCGGCTGCACCTAGCACTATGAATGCTCTTTTTCCATATTCATCAACCGATTGGTTTGAACAACATGTTGAGGAAAGCTTTGATCAACATTTATATGTTCATATACTCACTGAAATCTGGATGTATGTCCCCCCAATAGCCTTAGTACCAAGTAGTGAATATGGCATGTTAAGTTGTCAATTACGTATTAAACAAACCAATAAGATTAATGTGTTAGACAAGCAAGCTTTGTCTCAATTCGTCATACAAGAATATGATAATTACCATAATGGCCCAAGTGGTAAAAACACCAAAATAAGACAAGAGACAATTGAACGCTATAGTAAAAGAGCAACTCAATGGACACCAGAAGAAATAGAAGAGGAAGCTATGGGATGGATTGAAAACTGTGGTATGCCCTCTATTCCACCGGCTCTCATCAAGACATTTAATCAAACTGATTGGGTATTCTATCAAGAAGTAAGAAGTAACCGTTTGTCTCGTCACGACTTTTATTGTTTACCTTTAAGTGAAAACAGCTTTTTAGAAGTAAAGTTTAATCACAGAGTCGATCGCTCTGACAAACACAAAAAATGGGCTAAGCATGCACTTGAATCTCAAGAACGTATTATGGCGTCTATATATTTAGATGAGTTACCAGATGCAACTTTAATTGAAGGCAGTGATAAATAAGCTAATAAAAAAGGAAGGTTAATGCCTTCCTTTTTAGCTGTGTAATTTGGTGTTATACAATGTTGAGTTACACAATATTCAGATATACGATGTTTAAATAGAGTGTTTTTACATTATGTGGTGTAATTAAAGCTTAGCGAGTAACCCATCACTTGCATCTTCAATTAAATCTAGCACGTAACGAAAACCATTTGCGCCACCATAGTAGGGATCTGGCACTTCAGTTTCTTCAAAATTTTCAGCAAAATCTAAAAACAGCATGGCTTTATGGTGTAGGTGTTTAGGCGCTATTTTCTGTAAATCCTCAAGATTAGCATTGTCCATTGCTAATATAAGATCAAAGGTTTCAAAATCTTGAGCTGTTACTTTGCGTGCTTTAATACCGTCGAAAGAATAACCACGTTCAACGCCAACTTTTTGCGCTCTGTGATCAGGTTTCTCCCTAGCATGAGCCCCAACAGTACCTGCCGAATCGATTGCTAAAGACGCCCCCTGTAATTTAGCTTTGTGCCTAAAAACAGCTTCCGCACTCGGTGAACGACATATATTGCCCATACAGATAAAAAGAATGCTTTTTATTTCTTTTAAATTCAAATCGTTGCGCATATTAAAAAGCCCTTTCATTAGTTTTTTTTGCTTGTTTTTACCTTTATTACAACTAATAAAAACAATGACTTGTGTTTTTGTTTTGGGGAAAAATCATTGGTTAATATTAGGTTAAATTACCCCAAATTAATAGTATTATCTAAACAAAAATATCAAATTCAACATCATCAAATGATAGATGCACTGATGAACCAATTCTGTCTAAACCCTCGTTCATTCGTTTTGCTGATAATAAGTAATTACCAGGAATTGGGAAGTTAACTGTCATTGTGAATACACCACTTGCTATAGTCGCTACAAACCTAACATCATCAACAACAGTTTTCGCATTAACTACACGTTCAGCCATGATCATGTAATCACCATCTGGTAATGCTAAGTCACCGGTCACAACTGCATCAGTGTCTTTTGCTAACCAATAAATGTTGCCTGTTAAAGTTGCAGGGCTAGCAATTGATAAGTTACTAAGGGGTAAGACAGGTTTATGTGATGGAACGCCAACAATATCATTAACATCAATTGGTAAAGTTTCAGGTGGAATAAAATGATCGTCCTTAAAAAGATAACCAATTGGAACTGAACCAAGTATTGCAATGTCATTATTATGGTTTTCAATTATATATTCTTCTGTAGCTTCTATTACATTATCAACTACGCCATTTTTTACAATCGTATATTGTGCCATTTTAAACCACCGTTACTATTTCAAATTTAAGGGTTATGTCTGTGTATGTACCAGCAGCTCTGTCTGCAGTATTAGTATTAGCCGAACCACCGCTACCGTAGGTAACGCCTTTTAATGGTAAAGATGTACCATAGTCACCACCTTCTCCTCCATAGCTAGCGCCACCCCCACCAAAATAATAGCCACCTGAATCAGCGCCAATACCACCAGAAAATCCTCCAGCAGATTCACCATTACTATATGATGAGGTAGTTACATCCCCCCCATCCCCACCATTAATAACGGTGGAACTCTCTGGTTGTGGTATACCACTAAGTAAAACGCGGCCACCTTCACCACCATTACCTTGTGTGTAATAATTACCATGACCTCCTGATTTAACCTCAAGATTCCCTATTACCTGATTAGAACCTACTGTGACTGATAAAGTACCCCCTGCCGTAACACCGATAGGGAATTCAACAACAGATGCACCACCACCTCCTCCTCCTCCATTAGAAGAACTATATCCATTACCACCAGCAGCACCACAACTAACAAAACACCTTACAGCGTTAGCAGGTACTGGATGAGCAGCATTAGAAGACGTTACAACATGGGTTTCATATGTTGTATGTGTTTGAGCTTGAGTAGCATTAATCAAACGACTTGCCAATAATATATCTTCATGTGCAGTACTGGATGTTTGAGTATCTATAAGCGTTTCAATTGCTGTTTCCAAAACACTATAGTTCGAACAATTAAGCCCAGTAGCGGCTTTAGCAATAATTAATAATTCATCAATAGTTTCAGAACCTGTAAGCGCTGTAATTAACGCTTCAACATTTGTTTTAGTTGTTAATATAGCTGTTGAATATGCCATGTTTATAATCCTGCTAGTGCGAGCTTACGCACCTTATCTAATTGTGTCTGTAAAGCGGATAAATCACTACTATCTGCTTTATCGTCTAAAGCAGCTTGCGTGGCCGTACTTACGGGCTTATCCAAGTCAGAAGTATTGTCAACATTGCTTATATCACTACTATCCGCTTTATCATCTAAAGCAGATTGCGTGGCAGTTGATATAGGCTTATTTAAGTCACTAGTGTTGTCGACATCGGATAATCCAATATCTATTTTGCTTAGTGTGATGTTGTCAGAGAGCGCTTTACCGTTAACAGTGGTAGATTGGCTAACATAGTTACCCCCTACAATAGCACCCGCTTGGTTTTTAAAATCTTCTGCTTCATCACGATACTGTTCGGCCAAGTCTCTAGCTGATTCTGAATCAGTCTTAAAACCGTTAATATCCGAGTACCAACCATTGATAGTCGTGTATTTACTATTAACGTTAGTATTCCAACCATCTACAGCAGAATGCCAACCACTAACATCATCGCGATAATTCGAAACGGTAGAAACATAACCTTGCAGTGTAGAATCGATACTTGCTAAATCAGATTGTGCAGTGGTTAATTGATCAGACAAACCGCCAACCCCGTTGATTGCTGCATCAACTGCTGCTAAATATGCTACTGAGCTTGTAGCTGAACTTTCTAAAGCGTCAAGGTCAGTCTTGTACTGTGGAATGCTTCGTATAGTTATATCAGGATCAGATATACCAACCCCACTAAACGTAACTGTACCACTAGCTTGTGCACCAAACGCAAAGAAACTAGCAAGTTGCGCGAACACCTTAGTTTTTGCATCAACTAATGCTTGTGCTGCTGTATTAAAATGCACCGCATGGGGTATTACGGTAGCTGGAACCAGTGACTGAGAAGTATTGGGCCAATTATTTTTTAGTTTAATAGTTTCTTCATCTGTTGAAACATCAGTATACGTTTCTAATATTTCAACTTCATCAAACCCATCAATACGTAATCCGTCACCATCACGTATTGCATTTATATACTCACCACTATTAACAACTACAATATCTGAGCCATTGGTTGCTGTTACTTGTGCTGCTGTGTACCAATCCATCTTTAACCACCCTTGTAATAAACAGCTATAAGTTTCGTATTACCAGGTTCGTTTTCCCAGTTAACATATTCACTTGCTTTAGCCACTGTATAGTCGGTGAAATACTTTTCGTACTCGCCCGTTTTTTTATCTGTTTGTAGCATGGAGTGACCACGCATCGACGAAGAGCATAGCCACTGTCCCGCTTCAATGTCGCCAGACTCATTGCAAACCCACATTAGCCCTTCGCCAAGTGCATTGATGTAACCAGCCGCTATTGTTTTACGAAGTGTGTTTTCTTCTGTTAAACCCACACCAGATAATGTTTCATCATTATCCATTAATAGCTTTTCACGTGCAGAAAATGAACCTATCGCTAATGTTGAACGAGGTTTAGAGGATAAATTTGCATAGAATAACGAGTTATTAATATCTACATGTCTGTATAGTTCGCCCTGCTCGAATAATTTCCCAATTGGGTTCTCGCCTAAATTTAAGGGCACTAAATAGCTATGCTTTCCTGTAAATGGGGCAACACCATCATGGAATTTTGCCTGCCCAGTTCCTGTTTCTGTTAATACAGAGTTACCGCCTGCAGCAATGTGATAACTAGAAGACACTCTAAGACCAGGCTTTGCTCCCTGCGAACGATTAACAGTAAGCGCACCATCACTATCCATTCGCACACCATTGTTATTATTTGCGTGCGCTGCAAGTACAGCATAAGACCCAAACGATGCACCAATGGCAACACGGGCTTGATTATTGAATATGGGTTTACCGCCGCTATATGATATAGAACCTGAACCAACCTGTAGCGTTTCAGATAGTAACCATGAATCTTCAAGAATCATCTGATTAGAATTGAGATATAAGTGTGGTTTAAATGCCCCACTTGCCCAGCGTCCAACACGATAGTTATCTGCTAAAATGTCAAATTGCGTAGTAGCACCATCATTATGGGTTACAAAGCCATTAATAAGCCCATTTACATCAGTTAACATGCCGCCTTTTGCAATTAAATTGCCATTATCATCTTCAAATGCTTGCGCTATTTCACTAACCTTGGCTGTGCCATTTGATGTCGTAACTTTTACACTTCTAAGGCGTTCCGATAACACACCTTCGTGCCATGTACTACCAGACCAATAGCCTATACCTGCATAAGTATAATTATTAGCTTGTGCTAAAATTCCGTAGCTTGAGTGATTTATTTGGTTAATTTGCGATGTGAAGTTTGAACTTTGAATATTAAGCTGTGAGATATTACTTTCAGCACTACCTATTTTTACAGTATTCGTTTGTAAATCAATTTCTGCATCAATATCATTTTCTAGTTGATACAGTGTTTTTATTTCTTCCTCAGTTACTCTGTCATTTAAAATAGTAAATTCGCGATCTGCTACGCCAATCATACTTGCTAAGTTTTCATCTAACTGTTCAAAAGTAATATTGGTTATATTACTGTCAGACGCTAACGTGGTCGCTGTAACCTCAACCCACGCAGATTCACCGGCAACATTGACCGTTTGGCATTTAAAGTTGTAGGTGGTTTCGGGCAATAAACCTGTGTATGTGTATATGTCACCTTTTACTATTTTACCTGTTACGGGTGCAGCGCTTGAGCCTAAAAACTGCCAGTAAAATGTAGTGGCTAAACTAGGTAAGCCGCCCACGGTTGCAGATAGTGTAATACTGTTACTACTGATTGCATCAACAGTAACCGTTGGAACTGTGGGTAGAGCAATATTAAATTGTATTACTGACCAGTCCGATTCATAGCCAATGCCACTAACCGCTGCGACTTCTGCGGTATAACTTCCTTGAATTAGGTTTTCAATAATGTATTTTTTCTCGTTTGGCTCTGCATGAATTACGACGACATCACTCGAGTTAAAAATATTGACTATGAAATTTGATCGGCTACTCTCCCACGATAATTCTAATTTTGAATCAGCAAGTGGTAAAATTGCTAAGTTGGTTGGTGATTGCACGTTACGCGGATCATGATAAGACACATCAGGAATACTGCGAATAACACCATCCCAATTATAAATATAGGGTTGATGCTCTCTAACGTGTAACGTTATTTTACCCTCTTTATGGTAGTCAATGTTTGTGATCCGAAACGGTTTAGACGCCCACATTGGGGATGGGTGTGTAATAGGAACAATATCACCCACGGTATATTTGATGCATTCGGGGGTACATTCAATGGTACCGCTTAACGCCTCCCTACTAAGTAAGCACAATATACGTGCCATTTGCCGCGCTTCATTGTGATCAGTGCACGTTTCAAGGGTTATTTTTTTCTCTAAAAGCTTATCATTGTCTTCTGCTTTAAAAACATTATGTTGAGCAGTATCAGGCCAAATAGCTTCTTGTTGCTTCCAGTTTTGCGATTTATCAATAAAAGAAACAATCACGCGGTTGTAGCGTTCGTTAGTGCTCGATTCTTTTATTTTGATTGAGCCTATCACTTGATCTGCTGTAATTTCATCAGGTGTTACAACGTCATCTTGCTCTATTATTAGCGTTGTAATGCCGTTAATTTCCGGCAATAAACCCCTGCAGCCTTTCAGCAATGTATCAACATTGGCTTTAACTTCGTTAGCTGTGTCGATACGCATATTGCACGTAAATAAATTTTGATACTCGCCACTGCCTGGCTCAGTTTCTACTTGTGTTTCGCAAATGTCGGCCGCTGTTTTGAACGAGTTAATATCAAGGTCTTCTAGTAACATTCCTTTGCCGTAACGCGCATTCATTAAGTAATCTAATAAACATAGTGCGGGGTTATTCGACCACGTCCATATATCAGTGCGTGGGTCCCAAACAATACGTCCTTTAATATGCGCTAAGCAATTCGGCTTACCATTAAAACGGTTGCCGTTGTCCCATTCACAGCGAATATAACTAACCGCTTTTTCGGTAAATTTATGACGAGCAGGAATAAAACCCGTTTTTTCTAAAAGGGGTGCAGTAGCTATGCGTAAACCATTAATATAGTTGTAACACCACGCCCATTTATTACCAGGCGTTTTACTGTCGTTCCATGCACTTGTGCTTGCACCTTTTTCGTCAATATATACTTCAATAATTTCAGAAACAGATTCGCCCCATGTGATGATCATATGCAACAAATCATTTTTGATGTCGTCATCGTCACCGTCATTTGTGGCTAAATGCTGAATAGTGCCAGCAACACGGCCAAGCTCGCCATAAATGACCGCCTCCATCGCGTCTGTATCTGGTTTGGTAATGTTTGTGCCGCCACCATCTTGTGTAGGTGCATCGGGGGCCATCCAACTCGCCGCTGCATAAGATACAACGGCAACAATTGCGTAATAAATCCACCAATAAGCCATTATTTATTATTCCTCATGCTATAGATAATATTCATTGGTTAAATCGTCAAATTCTTGTGCTTTAATCGCTGTAGTTGTTAAACGCTTTTTACCCCATGGTTCATCGTCTGAAATTAGTGTTGCCAACTCATAACCAAAATCGTCTGGGTAAAAACGTTGTTGCGATTCAACATTGCATTTTGTGCCGGCTTCTTTTTCATGATCTGCCCAGTTTGTTGAGCCTGAAATAGTAAGCGTTGATTGTTTGTCGCTGTGGGTTTGCTCTTGGTTATCCATGCGGCCAGTTTTAATATGTAACGTGCCAATAATGTTGTAATTATCATCAAGGTAAGCGCGTTCTATGACAATGCGGGTGTTCATCCATGGGGCTGAGCCGATGATTGAAAGCAATGTTTGATCAGATAAACCAAATTCTAATTGAATTTTGTTCACTTGCGGTTTTGCAGATTGCTTTGCGTCACCCATACCAAGCCATGCTTTGGCTTGGTAAGTATCACCGTTATAAACCACGTCTATGTCATTATCTGTGTAACGTACAGTGGTACTTAAATACAGGGTTACGATATGACAAAATTGATGTTTGTTTTTAATTGCAGTTAATAATTCAGGGCTTAAATTCAACATTAAATATCTTCCACTACATCAAGTTTAATTTCTGTATATTTGCCGTTAGTTGCTTTTACTAACAAATCATTTTCATCATTTTGCAGCGCTACTTTAAAAAGTACGTCTGTGCCATATTTTATAGGGCTAGCCGCACCCACTGCCGCTTTTAGTTTTGGGTAAAAACTTACTGTTGATTCAGTAACGTTGGTAACTAAATAGGTTTTGTCGTGGCTTGAGAATTGAATAAAATCTCCCGCCATATAATTAGATGCTGACAAAACAAAGCTGTCAGCACCTATGGCAATATTAGGCGCTACTCTGGCAGCTAGGTTTTGTGCAATTGTTGGAAACGGATTAGGAACATAAAACGTGCCGTATTGACCGCCTTGCGAACATACGAATGCGAATAATTCTAGTGCTTGCGCGTAAGTTAACGGTGGTGTGGTAAAATCAAACTCCCACCATTGAGGGTCGCCAATTTTACGTACAAAGCGTTTACCGCTGTGCGCGGTGTCTAATAATGTTTTGGTAACATTTTTAGGCTTAGCGCTTTGCATTGATACAAATTTAGCTGCTAATGTGCCGGCCATTTACTTACCTTTATTTTGTTCAATAAAAAACCCACTAAAAAGTGGGCTTGTGATTTGTTAATTTACATCGTTTTAAGCGGGAGAACGTACTGCATCACTAACGTCTGCAATGATCATATTTCTATTTGAGCGGTACCAAGTATCAAAGCCGCCTGTGTCGGTTGCTGTTATGTTGAGATTTACGGTTACGCCACCTTGTGAAATGCCTTGCCCTTGCTTATGATCGTAAATAGATTCATCAGGATGCAATACGGCATATTTACCACCTCTACCATCTACACCACCGATTCGGGGGCCATCGGGTATATAACCACCACCTTCAAACCCTGCGATTGATTGGCTTCTTATTGCAGATACGTTTGCCATACCTGCTGCAATTGCAGCAGCAGCTGCTGCAGCACCTAAGGCTGGGCCAACATAAGGAATGGAAGATAAAGAGGCATAGGCACCAGTTGCAGAATCATATGTTTTGATTGTTGCTTGAGATATAGCCGCTGCTTTAGCTATTTTGCCCATTTTTTTACTTTTACTGCTTGCCATTTGTAAGTCTGCAACAATTTGACTACCTGCTGCCGCTTGCTGATTTTTTCTTAAATAATCTTCCCATTTGGCTCTATCTTCATCCGATTTTTTCGTGGCTGCTTTAGCCTCTTGAATTTTCTTTTCTTTAGCAATGGCGGCATCAATTTCTTTTTGATTGCGTTCTTCTATTTTTGCAAATTCAGCATTAAATGCCGCATCATTAGCATCACGATAATAATTTTTAAGTTGCTCTATGCTTTCAAAGCCTGCCCGTCTTATTTCTAGTTCTGAAAGAACCATTGATGATATTTTTGCATCTTGTTGTTCCCATTTTTGATTAATGAGTTCTTCTTCATCAGCAAATTGTCTCGCCATGGTCGCTAATGTTTTACTTCCAGCTACTTCTTGTTTTCTTAACGTTTCAGCCTGTTCATTTTGTTTTTTTATTGCGTTCTGCTCATCAGCAAGCTTTTGAGCTTTGCCTTCTTTTTTAATCGATTCAACTTTAGCATCTTGGATGGCTTGTATTTCTGTTCTAACGCTGTGCATACTTAACTGCAAATTAGCCATGCGTTCGTCTTTAAAAACAACCCATTTTGAATCGTTTAATTCATTCCATGTAGCCTCAAGTTCTATAAGCTCGTTATGAAGTGCACGTAATTTTATTTTTGGTTCGTCTGGAGTTATTGCTTTAATGCCGTTTGCTAATGTACTTATAAACGTAGTCGCAGCACTACCTGACGATGACGATTTAGCCATTTCATTCAACATTTCTCGCCAATTTTGTCCTAATGTATCAACAGCACCAGCTAACCCCCCCGCTTCAGCTGAGCCTGCACCGCCAACTTGTTTTTCAAGTGTTTCTAATATGTAGCCTTGGGCATCTGCTACACGTCCGCTGTCTTGCATTTCTCGAATCAACTCTTTCTGAGACTGGGTAAATGACACGCCTGAACGTTTTAACGCATTTAACCCTGTAATAGGATCTTCAAGCGCTTTTCCAAGCTGTAACGCCGCGGCTTTTATGTCGGTACCCATTACAGAGGCTAAATCTTGAGAAAGCTCGATGGTTTTATCAAACGTTTGGCCTTGTATTGATTTAAACGTGAGCAACACTTGTGAGGCACTACGCACCCCCTCAACACTAGCTAGGGTATTTAATGCCACTTTACGGCTAAGGTTTTCAATATGTTCAGCGGTTAATCCTGCTGAAAAACCAGTAGATTTCAATAGTGCTTCGGTTTTTAGTTGCCCTTGCTCGTATTCAGTAAATACAGCTAATGATTTAGAGGTAATCACGGTAAGTGATGTTATTGCAGCACCAGCTATTAACCCAGCGGCACCAATAGCGCTAAGCCCTGAACCAACAGAAGACAACCTACCACTAACTGCGCCTAATGGTCCGTTAAATATTGCAGCAGAATTTGCTGCAACTTTAAAACTGTTAGACAGTTTCTTACTAGCACCATCAGCATCGTTGGCGGCTTTTCTGTATTTTTGGTTAAGTTTTTCAGCTTTGCCTATTTCTTTTTGAAACGACGCTGAATCAACCGACATTTTTGTGACTAAATTACCAACTACGGTACTCATGCTAGTGCCTCTTTCATTAGTGTTATTTCGTCTTCAACGGATAATTCATTATTAGGTTTTACAGATTCATTCATTGATGAGTTATTTTGCAATGCGTAATAAGCCATCCATTGTGATAGTTCGAAACTGTCTATTTTTTGATGGATTTCTGAGAGGGTGCAGCCAAGATCAATACATAATTGAAATATAAATTGATTCGTTGGCTGCTCTTTTAGTTTTTTTCTAGCTTTCCAATCGCTTTGTTTGTTATTGCTGATAACTTATCTGCTTCTTCAAAAAGTAAATCAACAACTTCGTGATCACCATTTTCTAAGCTTTTATAAATTTCCATTACCGGTGCTTTTTTGTGAAGTTTTTCACCGTCTTCATCAACCAATGAGAAAGCGACAAGCAATGTTGCAACATTGGTATTATTGTTTTCACCTGAAAGCAATTCAAACATGTTCGATCTTTCCGATAGGCTCAAACGTCTCACCGTCGTTTTACCACCCCATTGCTTTATACTTACTTCTACTTGTGGCAATTCATCGGCAGATTTATTTATTCTCTCTAATAAATTCATTATGCTTCTGTCCATTGAGTTATGCCGTTTTGCTTAGCTTTAACAGTAAATGTTAACGCACCCTCGCCATCTGGTTCGTTCATTTTGAAACCAAGCAACACTAGATTTAAACTAGCCGTAACGCCATTGTCATAAGCAATTTCAAAGTTATGTTTTGTACGGTTTTTGGCAGCAGTACGGAAAATAGTTTGTTGCGCATCATCTTTTTCATAGTTACCGACAATTTCAAGTTCTTGGCCGTCAACAATGCCTGAAATGTATTCTTTCCCTTCATCTTCTAAGGTAGTTACATCAACTAAAGGTGCTTCGTCACCAATGGCGCCAATTGATTTAATTCTTGGTACCAAAGTAAATTGTTCTGTTGTTTCGCCATCGCCCATTTTAAAGAACGTTTTTATGCCTAATTTAGCCATGATTTATGCCTCGTTTGTGAAAAAAGTGAATTTTAGTGTGATTAAGTAGCGTTCAGGGTCTGTTTCTACGTCTTCTGATACGTCATTAAATTTTATTAAGTCAATTTGGTTACCGTTAGCATTGCCGCTAAAACTGGTTAGAAACGCTTTAATTTTTTCAGAGAGTTCTTTTACGTTGATATAAGAAATATCCCAAACATCAAGGTCTATATTGTGTTCGCTAATACTTGAGAAAGTACCGTCTAAATACTGCTCTTGATCAAACCCTGTTTTTTGATACGTTACTGCAGGGTAGTTTTCGTCGTTATCACGTATGTACGGCGAGACTCGGTTCTTTAATACAGTATTTATGTCGCTGTTTTGTTGTAACAGCCAGTTAATTGATGTTTCGACCACTTTTTTTAATCGCCTCTAATATGATTCGTTGTTTTAGTCGTTTAGCTAAAATTTCTGTTGCTTGTTTATGCGTGCGCTCAAAGGCAGGAACAATAAAAGGCTTTGCTTTTATTCCTGGATGTCTAACACGACCAAAAACTTTGCCGCCAAAGGCAACAACCACTTTGTTTTTTGTTTTGTTTTTTCCGCGACCAGCTGTAGGGCTGGGAATGTCATGAGCCTTGGTACCGTATTCAAGAAACTTTGCATAAAAGCCAGGGGATTGTTTTCCCTCTTTGAATGTGCCGATCATAACGGTAGCAACGTTATTGGTTGATCCTTTGCCAGCTATAGCTTTAGTTTTAATAGCACGCCTAAGATTTCCACTTACTTTTGGGGCTGATGCGCGCATTTGTTTTCTTATAGGCTTTGCTGCATCACGTAATGCGCCTAACAAAACTTTTTTACCTGCCCGTGCGCCCATTTCCGACAGTGCTTTTTCCAACTGAGCCATGCCTTTTACTTCAAATGACATTAGATAGTGTCCACACTAATGAGTAAGTCTTGATTTAGTTCTTCTGGGTTTTCAATGCTTTTAATTTCGTACTTAGTGCCTTTAAATTCGATGATGTGATCTGATGTTATCCAGTTTTTGTATAACACTCGAAAAGTTTTGGTACTGTTATATTCCATACCATCGGCTACATCTTGTTCATGAATTTTAGTTTGCATAATTGCAGCACTAATGGTTTTTACAAATACGTAATTTTCTACGGTTTCACTAACTGCATTTTTAGTTTTTTCAATAGTAAAAAAACTAATTTTATGACGTCGTGCGCCTGCCCTGAATTTTTTACTCATAACAGCTCTACCGCAAGTTCTGTGCAAATAGCTTTGAATGCGTTAGGTACGTCGTAAAGTTTTACGGGGGCTGAATCTTCACGGTTTATGAACCAATCTGCTATTAATATTAAAATAGCTTGTTTGGCTAGTTCGTATTTGTCGGGATCGTTAATGTTGGCTGTGTCTATCTCTGATTCATCATTATTAAGTGGGGCATGACCAAAAACACCCTCTATTTGCACTGCGTCTGCTACTTTGTAGCCGGGGGCTGGCCAACTGCCGCCCAATTTTGGTGTTATGATTGATGTTAATCCAAAATCTGTTACGCGATAATCTTCTGGGTCAATAGTAATTAATTGTCCATGATTATTAATGTATTTAATGAAAGATATGCTCTGCAAAGGCGCTATAGGTATTACTATGGCGTTGGCGAATTTTGGTAACGCTATTTGCCATGTTTGTTGTACTAATAAACGTCCTGTATTTTGTTCGAAGCGTTTTCGGGCACGCGCTATTAACGGTTCAAGGTAAACTTGATGATCACTATCGGTGTTAGTGTGTTCGTAAACGTCACTTAACGTGATAGGCTCAAGCGTTGGTGCGCTGATTATTTTGCGGAGCATATTCATGGTTACTCGCTTAATTATTAGGTAGTCGTGTTGTCAGGGTCTGAATCTTCTGACTTGTCAGGGTCTGAATCTTCTGACTTGTCAGGGTCTGAATCTTCTGACTTGTCAGGATCTTCATTACTTGCCACTTTTGTTAATTTGGCAAGGTCTATTGGTTCAAGTTCTAATGTTTTTTCACAATAAGCAATGTCTGCTTTGTTGCTTGATACCAAGCCTGCTTCTTCTAACGGTTTTAATATAGATTCATCGCCTTTGATTAATTCGTTAGGCTCGAACGATGCGCCTAAAATTGACACTGCTATTAATGTTCGTACCACTAATTGTTTTTTAGCCATGATATTGGCTCCTTTATTTTTCGTTTTGATGTGAGTTAAAACCATCTCGTAAACATCAACGAGATGGTTTGTTTTTTGGTGTTTACTAACTACTGATTAAAACTGCTTAGGTTGCGCTGTTTTGGTAGTATTTGATTGCACCGCCAACATCAATATAACGGCCACCTGTGCGCATAAATGCTAAGAAACCAACTTGACCTTTACGTGAGTACGCGCTGTCGGTAAAGCGGAATAATAGAATTTGCGAAACATCACGAACAATGTATTTAGAAAAATCACCAAAGGCTATCGACTTAGCATCGGCTTCCATTGTTGGTAGTTGTTGATTAACAGCATAAGGACGGCCCAATATTGCATTTGGCTCACCTGACTCAATGCCAGGTAACCAAATTGGACGCCCAGTGGTGTCTTTTAGCTTTTTAATTACTTTTAATGAAGTGTCGTGCATCATAAAACCACATTTACCACTGCGACGGTATGCTGGATCAACACTGTGTTCTAAATCAACCAAATCATCATAAATTATTGATGCAGTTTGACCTGTAGTGCCAACTTTACCCGCAGTAATGTCGGCTAATAACCCATGGGGTTGACCTGTGCCGTTACCATTTATAAAAGCGTCTTCACTTGTGCGGCCAATACGATTTCCAATTTGCTCATTAATATAAGCTTCAAGATTAAACATATTGTCTTGTAATAATTGGAACGGTACCGCAATTACTTTAGAGCTAACCATGTGCGTGTCGATATTACGAACACCAAACGTGGTGTCGGCATCGCCAGCCGTAGCGTTTTCTGCTAACCATTCGCCTGTTTCAGCCGTGGTATTTGCTGTTGGCCACGGAATAGTTGAACCTGTGGCCGTTGGAATTACCGTTGCCATTTGGCGCATACCGCCAAAATCTTTCATTGCTTGTGAAATGCCTGGTGCAATTTCATCACCGGCTAAATAACCACCTTCTGAGCCTGTTCCTGTGCTCATTGTGTTTTTAGGGCTATCAATACGCGCTTGAACGGCAGCACGTTGTTCTTCGTTAAGTGCTGACATTCCACCGCGCAAGTACGCGTTAAAACCTGCTTTTTCGTTGGCGATTTGGTGCTCTGCTTCATCTGTTGAAATGCCGTTGTTATCTGCACGGCTATTTACAACTTGTTTAGATTTAGCGCTGATGTCTAACACTTTTTGTTGACGATCAATGCCCGCATCCAGATTATCGATTTCTTTAACTAAACCGTCATATTGTTTTTGATGATCAGTAGTCCACTCTGAATCTTGTGGGTGGTCTTTAACTAATGCGTTTAGGGTTACAGCCAATTGTTTACGCTGCTCTCGTTGTGCTTGGATTGACATAGGGTATTTCCTCTATTTTTGATATAAAAAAAGCACCTGTTACTAAAAGTAATTAGGTGCTTTGGTTTGTTGCCAGCGCAAACTAGCCAGTTTTAAGCAACATGTTGGCGAATCGCTCTAACCGTTCACGTTGCTCGAATTTGTGTTCTTGTTCGGGTTCATGTTTAGGGAGTTTTGGCGCGTTTTTATATGCGGTTAAATCCCACGTTTTATTTGATAGTTTGTTATCAGTGCCATTTTTACGTTGAATAATACTGTTAACAAAGCCATGTTCTACTGCTTCTTGAGCAGTAAACCATGTTTCGGCTTCCATCCAGTCGCGTATTTGTGTTTCATCTGCATTGGCTTTGTTCACATAATCGGCAACAATGGTGTTGTCTACTTTGTCTAACATGTCTGCTGATTTACGCATTTCTGATGCGTTACCAAAACCCATTGTCCATGCGTAGTGGATCATATACATGCCAGATTCGGCTATTTCAATGGTGTCTCCTGCCATAGCAATGCGTGTTGCTGCACTGGCTGCTACACCGTCTATGTGAATGTGAATTTTTGCTTGGTGAGTTATTAAGCTACTGTGAATAGCAGTTGCTTCAAAAACATCACCACCAGGGCTGTTAATGAAAACATCAATGTCGGTAGCGTCAGGAATGCTAAGTAATGCTGTTTTAATCATTTCAGCCGAAACGCCCCACCACGGGTCAATAACGTCATAAATTAGTAACGCGGGACGATTTTCACCTTCAACGGCGAGCGGTGATTTTTGCTGTAGTTTAAAATCAGGCTTTGCATTGTTTTGGCTATTACGTTGAATTAACGCCATAAGTCTGCGACTGTTATTCATTAGTTTTCATCCTGTTGGTTACTGTTAGACGAGGCAATTGGGTCGTATGGTTCGTCAAACTTGCTATTTTTTATTGCGGGTAAATTTTCTAATTTTCGAACTTCGTTTACTGTCATCCATCCTGGACCTTGTGAGCCACCAACCGCCTGACGATAAGCTTCATTACGTTCTTTTAAGGTTAAACGCATCAGACTTGCTGTAATGTATTCAGCAAATTGAGTTTTGTTAATGAATAACTTTCGATTAATTTCTTGTTGGAACCTGTTTAGGTGTGGCCCAAGTGTGTAACGAAGAAAAGATAAACCTATTTCGCCAATGCCGCTGCCCCAACTAGTAGATTTTTGCTCTTGGTTTACCATAAAACTAGGTAGGCCGAATGCCCTGGCTACGTCAGTTATTTGAAATTCACGTGATTCTAATAATTGTGAATCTTTAGCTGATAAACTTAATGTTTTTATGTCAGTGCCGCTGTCTACAACTAGTGGGTATTTAGAATTTTCAGTACCACCATAGGTTTTAACCCAAGCCTCACGAAACGATTGCTTTTGTTCATCGCCCCATTTACCTTGTTTTATTACTGCTACACGTTGCGTTGAACCCGATTTGAAAAATTCACCGCTGTGTTGTTCCATGGCAATTTCAAGACCAATGCTATTAAAAGCACCCCATTGAATAACCGACATAGATTTTAACCCGTTAAAACCAAATCCAGGAAAATGTAGAATATCGTCTTGATCAAAACCTTTTGCTTGACCGTTGAGTTGGAAAAAATAGGTTAGACGCCCTTGCCTGTTCTCAATGGTTACACCTACGGGGCTAATTGGTAGTATTTCTTCGATATCACCATCGTAATTACGTAGTAATACGGCATAGCCGTCACCATGTAATAAGACTGAGGCAACAATATACTCCCAAAAAGCCGCGGCACTCCAAGCCTTGTTTGGTTGAAGATTAAATAGTTGTGATAAATTATGGTTAGCTATTCGTTGTTTATCACCGTTTTCAAGTTGGTCAAATATATGTACGGGCATCTGTGCTATTGCACCAGAAATCAGGCGTACACAGGCAAAAACAATTGAAACTTTCATTGATGTTTTAGGTGTAACACTTGGCCCTGCAAGCGATGGCATCATGCCAAAAAGTTCACCTAATCGATCAATGTCAGTTATGCTAATATCATTGGCGTCTGCAATGTTTTTAACATTAGCTATGTTGGTGTTTTGTTCGCTGTCAGTATTTTGTTTACTGTTGCGACTGAAAAGCTTTTTAAACATTAGAGTTCCAAAAATTCTTGGTTAGAGCCATCTTCTTCGTCTGGAGTCCAAGCTCCGATGAATGATTGCAGCATTGCTATTGCCGTATCTATTTTATTGTCTTTGTGTTCTTTTACTGGGCGAATGTATTTACCGTCCATTGTTTCTTTTGCTATTACATTACCTAAACACCAGGTTAAAACGGGGCAACCTGTATGATGTACACGCTTTTGTCTCAGTAGGTTTTCAAATTCACGCATTGCTGGTGAAAAGTTTGTATAGTTTTGAGCAATTTTAATAGGTTCAATACCTGTTTTGTTATGTACACGTTGCGCGATAGGTGCAGCACCCGCAGGGTCATAAAACAAACCTGTTACAAAACACTCTTCGTTGTCTGCTTCTATGGCACGTTCTACTTCGTCATAATCAATGCTTGAACCATCACATTCTATTAAGTGTTCAGCTTCAATCCAGTCACGGTAAATATCTATTTCGTCTGCTTTCGCTTCAGTTACATATGTGCGAGGGAAAAAGTAGTAATGCGTTTTGCCGTTAATTTCTCTTGTGAAACAATTCACATCAGCGGTTAAATCATCAGATTCTGATAAATCTACGCCTTTAGTGCATTCTTCACCGTAAAATTGTTCTGTTCGTAATTCATGATCAGCTGCTGCGTTCCAATCTTCCATGTTTAACCAAGACTCACGAGCACCAACCCACAAGTTTAAATGCTTAGTTTTAAATGCGTTTTGCTTGCGTGCAGACTGTTTAGCTTTATTAAGCTGAATTTTTATCCCGTCAATATCGACTGATACGCCATAGTTGGGATTAGCTTTTATTAATGAGTTTTCATCTTGCCAGTCGTCTTCCTTATCCATTGTGTAAATGATGCAGAACACAGATTCATCTGTTCGTGTTCCTTCAAGAATTTCTTGGCATTCTTTCCAGTGTTGCCCGCATGGACCAAACCAATTAGAGCCTGCTGTGGAAATTATCCATTCAAGCGGCTGTTCTCGTGCTCCCATGCCTGTAACCATTGTGTCACGTTGACGTTCATCAGGGTGTTCGTGATATTCATCACACAAATAACAACTAGGTGAACCACCATCGCCAGGATCACCAATTAATCGTTCAAACTTACCACCATCTGCAATGCTAGAAATTTGCTGAGCAAGTAATTCTATTTTGAATTTACGTCTAAAAATTGGCTGTTTGGCCGCCATTTTATGCGCGGGCTGAAATACTTCGTTGGCTTGCTTTTGGTTAGTTGCACCGCAGTAAACTTCTGCACCGGGTTCATTGTCATTCGACAACATATACAAACCAATTGGAGCAATCCAAGTTGATTTACCATTTTTACGTGGTACATAAACAGCAGCAGAGCGAAAACGTCGGCGCTGAGTTTTTATGTGTTTCCAACCAAATATTTGAGCAGTACACCATTTTTGCCAAGGACTTAATGATATTAATGATTCTTTGCCTGTTGCCCTTGCCCATTTCCCTTTTACATGATTAAAAGTTTCAATGAAGCGAATAACTTTGTTTGCTGCTTCAATATCAAAATAATAGGGGAATTCTTCTGTGCCTGCGCGTTCTAAATCTCTACTTTCGCGCTCTATTGCTAAACGTTCATACTTGTTAGCAATACGTTTGCCGCTTATTACATCAGCAGCATATTGTTCTATATCAGCAATATGATCTTTCTGAAATGTTGGGTAGTTATTTCGCATTTAGTAAAGATCATCAAAAAGACCGGGCTGTAAATTGTCAAAACGTTTATCTGTTGCTGGACTGCCACCAAGTTGATTAATTAAACTATTAAGTTTACGCCAATCGTCATTGTATTGTGCTACACCTGGTCGAGCTTTAAACTGTTCACCATTACGGCCAACCGTTTTATATTGCCAACCATCCACATCTAACTTTGCTTTAGTGGTTTCCATTCTAGCAACAACAATACAATATTCTTTGAAGAACCTAACAAAGTGTGCTTTCAACCGATTAATTTTCACATAGGCAGGAATATCAGTTTCCCAGACCTTTTGCTCTGGTTTAGACATTCCACGCGGACGCGATTGGAGCGCGATTTTTTTCGCCTCTTTATCACTCATTTCCGCCTTTTCTTCTGCACCAGGAAAAGCAACAACTTTAGATGTTGTATCTTCTGCTAGTTGTGGGTATCTACCTGCCATATAATTTAACCAATTCGTCCTATACTAAGTGGGCTTTTTCTTTTCAAAACCGCCTCGCAAAAAAGTTATCCTACAAAGGCGGTGTACGCTGGGAAGCAATGAACTATTGATACCCCCCTGTTTTCTGTGTTTGTAACGATTCTTGTAATGTTTTCTCTCTATCACATTGTTGGCAAATGGTTTGTAGATTGTTATGGCTATCACCACCACCTTGAGCAATAGGTATGATGTGATCACACACGCCATGATTGCCACCATGCAACTCAACGGAAACTAATTCACCTTTCTTTAAATGTATTTGGCAAAGGAAACGATCACGATTAAAGATGAACTCTCGCGTTCTTTGCCATGCTCGACCACCACGGCCTGATTGTTGGTTACTGCCACGCTTACGTTGAAATGGTTTACGATGAGGGCATGTTTCAGCTTTATGAACTTTACGACACTTGATACACCATGAACCCGGCTTGATTGGCATTACTGATCCTTTGTCCAGTCTCTTAATAGTTGCTTATCAAAATTGCACACGCTTATTGATTGATAAAGTTTTCCAATGAGTTTGATTAAGTCTTGGTTGGTAGCTAACGGCATCACGGGAATAAGACAAGGCTGTATTAATTGTTGTGGTGGCTTCACCTTCTGCACCTGAATCAATGTTACTGTTTTTGTCTCTGGCGTCGATAAGCAACCCGATAACAGCAGTAGGGATAGGCTCATTAGCCCAGTCTTTAACTTGCTCATTAGTGTGCTCCAGTACCGTTAAGTCTTGTTCAAATTGTGTTAGTTGAGAACGTAAGTCTTTTAGCATAGCTAAACGTTGAGCTGCTAATAGCTCTCTACTTTCTATTTCTAACAGTGCTAATTTAATTTCATTGTTTGCTTGCTCAACACTTAAGGTAAGTTCTGCAACCTCTGCACTCTTCCTTATAAGCTTTTGATTTTTATTGATAATTACAAGCTGTTGATTTTCTATTGTATTATTTAAGCTGGACGTGTAGAACCATACTGAACCTGCCAACGTCGCAGCAACTACATACTTAGTTACCGGTGCTGACCATAAGCCAGTAATACCGCTTAATATGCTTAACATAATCAATAGTCTCTTTGCTGTGCTTGCCTGTTATGCTGGGCAAACAATGAATAATAGGTTGATAAAACACTGCGCCACCACACTTAGTTTGTGCTGCTAATATATTGCCAAAGCCTGCGTTATAAGAGGCTAACGCTAATTTGTAGCGTTCTGTTTGTGGTCTAGGGCTGCTCCATCCTTGGTTAAGTTGCTTCATGTAAAGAGCTGCTGCTCTAATTGAATGCGCTGGTAACCAAGGATTATTTAATTTAGGATATTTTCTGGTCATGTCGCGCCAAGTGTTTGGCATGAATTGACATAAACCTTGTGCGCCTACTGGTGATACAGCAAGCGGCTTTAATCTGCTTTCTTGGTAACATTGTGCTTTAAGTAAACGCCAATTTGCACCTACTGGTAAATGAATAGCAGCGTTTTTAAATTCTTTGTCGTACTTATCAGGAAAGAGCGAGGCCGACCAAGAGACACACGGCAACAAAACGCAAGCCGTAATACACAGCTTTTGCCATATCATCTGCTTCATTAATCCAACCTATAAACGGAGCTACACCGATAATGCGGTCGAACCACAATAAAGCGAAGCGAACGCCAACCAAAGCGAATAATGCAATGGTTAGCTTAAATAATAATTCAATAAATACTGCTTCAATGCCAAACATAATTAATTGCCTATTCTATTTTCAATTATGCGATCTAACTTGCCATTGATGTCGCGAAGATCAGTTTTAAGTTCTGAACGAGATAAATCTAAACGTTCTTCGATTCTGTTCACCATGTTTTGAGATTCTTCACGTATTTTGCTTAAACGTGCAGATTCTTGTATTTGTTGTAACTTTAAGTAATCAATAGATTGCGTATTTTTATCAACTCGACGGTCAACCGCAGACGCCCACGCAAATACAGAGCCAGCAATGATAATTGTACTTAACAAATGACCAATACTAATGGTTTTGTCTAAATGCCAATTTCTACGCTCATTGCCCCACGAATGAGGAGCCTCAGTTGTACCCGGTCGCTCTTTGTTCACTGTTTAAGGCCCTTAAAATAAAAAACCCGTTACAGCAACAAACCGTAACGGGTGAAACAACAACAATGGTTAAGCTTGAAAAGCACATACAAAAAAGCCCAAGATTTTTAATCTCGGGCTTTAGTGTATAGCTCTGCATAGCTTAACTAGAAATGTACAGTTTATCCGCGCGGATTTCAACACTTTTTACGCGGCATTTTGAATTAATATTCCTTTTGCTAACAAATGCCCTTCTAACCATGCTTCACCACTAACGAGTAATTGTTTTGTTTTAGTTTCGCCTAAACCAACGTTGATACCAATGTTTTTACAAGAACGTTTATTACGATAGTACATCATCACAATAGCTTTGGTTTTAGGTTTAGTAACACCTAAAAGCGCAATAGCTTTATCAACCAACAAGGCTAAATCATCATCAATATCAACGAACTCAAATTCGCACGGTGTGTTTAACGTTAATCCTAAACCTGCATTTGACCATTTGCCCCACTCAGTTAGTAAACTGGTTACCGATGTATTTATCTGCATGAGCCCCCCTTTTTTACTGTTTTATATACCTGTGTCATAGTGTCATAGAGAAAAAAACCGACCGTGACACAAAGTGTGACAGCCACAGCCCTTATCGCTACTGCTCTACATAAGAGTGTCATACTTGTCATAGTGATATGGTTATATACATTATGGAATTGTATTAAATAGAAAATAGAAAATACGCCTGCCCGCTCGTATGCGCGCGCGTGTGTGTGCGAAAGTACCGTGACACACTGTGACACTATGACACCCCATTTATTTATAAGGTCTGTAGCTGTCACTATTATTGTCACTGTCATGGTTAATAAGCTGTTTTTATTATTTTTCATGGATAAACTGCTCCCAAAAGTCGGTTGGAGGGAAATAAAAAGCAGGTCTCTTGCCATTTATTAATCTTTTCTTTTTGACGAAACCTAACCTATGCATGATCAAACCAACCCGTCTTTGTTCTGGTGGTCGCATTGCTTGAGGGTCCATATCAAGCGCTTCGCCCATTATGTCAGCACAAGAATAGTCAAGCCGTCGATTTTTACGTAACCATTCATGTATAAGCGGTTCCCATACATCAGAATCAAATCTATCCTCTTGTTGCTCGGCAAATAAATGATCGTAGCTCTCATCAGGCCACCAAGGCATGTTATCGACCTGGTACATATGTAATGCCTCAGCCCACAACTGATCTCTGTCGCGTTTTATAGCCTCTTGAGAAATTTTAGTACAAGTAACTGGCCAATAACGCCTATTACCGGTTGAGTCTTTTAGGTACCTGTCTTGGTTGGTGGTACCAACAAACACACATTGACGAGGAAACTCTTGTACCATTCTGCCGTAACTTGGCCGATACCTATCTGTTTGAGAGCCAAAAAACTGTTTTGCCTTAGTGTTTTCAGCTTTGTTAAATGAGTCTAACTCTGCTAGTTCTATCCCCCACATTCCCTGCATTTGTTGAAATGAATCTTTTTCACCTAGTACCATAGGCGTGTCAGTAAACCAGTCACCAAACAAATTATGCAACATAGTAGATTTGCCTAACCCCTGCAAGCCTTCAAGTATTAATACAGTATCAACTTTGACTGGTGGCCGAATAACACGAACAACTGCAGAAACTAAAAAAAACGTACCAACTAATGATGCATAATCAGAGTCTTCAACCCCTAAATATTCATGTAACCAACTAACAACACGTGGGTTACCGTCCCATTGCAGCTTGGTTAAATACTCTTTTACTGGGTGAAAGGCATGTTCCTCTGAATGAACAACAATAGCACCCAATACATCACTGACTTTTGGTGTAAAGCCATAGTTTTCAGATAGGTAAATTCTAAGGCGTTCAGTGTCGGTATCTGTCCACTCACCCTCATTTGACATTTTAAAAGGCGGTTTTTTACGCTTCATAATACGATAACTAAAACTACAATAACCCAAAACACCCTGAAAATATGGGTCGTTTTCTAGCACTAGTTTAGTATTACCAATATTAGCTAAGGGCGTACCTGAATTTGTTTTTTGGAAATCAAGCGTCCAATCGTCATTTACCCCCACTGAACGCTGCCGCGCGTTAGCGTTTTTCGGCGGGTTATTACTAACATCACCCATATTGTCGTTAGCAGAAGGTTGGCCAATAACAGAAAGCAGCTGTTCTTTAACTGCCCCTAACCCTAACTGCACGTGTAAATCGTTCCAGTCGTTAAAGATACTTTGGGTCATTATGCTGCCTTTTCTACAATACTTGAGAAATTAGGCACAGCAACTAACCCACCTACTGCTTCAGCAGCTTCATTGGCTTTAGTAATACCAGGATTACCCTTAGTGTTTGCATCATCGTCAGCACAAATAACAAACCGCTTATTTTTTAACTTGGCTTTTAACTGCGTAGCAACAGAAACTAGGTTACCCGCGTCTAACGCTACCGCGCAAGGCCATTTTGTTGCCATGTGAATACTAGCGCCAGTAGCATAACCTTCTGCCACGGCTATAACATCGGAATTTGATGCTTTACCAATAAAATGAAAACAGCCAGATTTTCGTCCATGCTTTAAAAATAACTTGGTACCGCTTGCTGTAATAATTTGAAGGTTCCAAAGCTTTTTGTTGATGTCAATTAACGGAACAACAAGATCGCCCCGCTTAATATGCAAAAAAGAAAACTCGCGTTTATCACTTGGGGGTAACGTGTCGAAAAAACCCTTGATATTAGGACCGCCACTGATCACATCAGTAGTAAAGTTAGGGTTAAAAACAGCAATAACCGCCATTTTAAAACTATACAAACCAAAAGAAGCCACTTTTTTATTAGTTAAATATTGATTAGAAGCAACAGGTTTAGTGAAATGCTCTACTAAATTACTGGAAAATTCAGCAATTACCCCGTGCCACTGCTTGCGCTCGGCTTGTTCTTTCTCTTCTTGCTTTGCTCTTGCCAATGCACGTTCAGCCTTTTGTTGCTCACGTTTAGCTTTTTCAGCAGGTGATAGTTCTGTTTTATCGGGTTTATAACCACCGTCAATTGCTAACTTAAATACGGTAGCAATAGTGGTACCTCCTGAGCCTTTAACGCTGGACCAGGTATTTTTAAAATCTGTAGTTTTATAACTGCCGGCTGTTTGACTCCATTGGTCTGCAATGTCGTAACCTGCATCACCAAACTCATTTTTAATACCCATTAATACCAGCACCCAATCGTCGCGTGGTACATCAGCATTAACAAAATTAAGCGCATTTTGTAAATCGATTAAACTTGGAAGTTGCATTGTTGTTGTTCCTGCTTGTTGTTTTTACTTACCCGCTTTATTTAACGTTCTTCTTTACTGATTCCGTCAATCCATGACTGAGTTATATCTACTGCATTACTAAGTTCTACTTGATGTCCGAACTGAGGGCAAACAGCTTCTAATAACTCAGCATTATTTCGCATTAACTTTTTTTGCTGTTTTAAGCCATTAATTAACTTTTGTTTTTTTTCTTCTTTACTCATATATCACCTGCTACTTACTTAAATTGAATGCCCCGTCTTCGGCTGATAATCTATACAACGACCAAGAAAACAAACTACCAACCAAAGACAAGGAAAAACTATGTACAAATACCGACTAAAATACCTATGCGGAGAAGGTGACGGCAATGAAAAAACCTATCAGTCAGAAACCCCCGTACAAGTAGGTGATGTTATTGAGTTGCATTTTTATCATCAGGTAACCCAGGTTCTAAAACAAAAGACAGGCGTTCGTCTTGATCTGTCCAAATCTTGTCAATCTGTTGAGGAGGCAAAGCTTGTAAGAGAGCAGCTAGAACATCAGCTAAAGTATTAGCCGCAAATCGCGCTACTTCGGCTTCATTGAATTCTCTATAAGGCCACATTAGTGTGGCTTGAGTTCCAATACCTGAATGATTAACTCCCATCGCAGCAATCCACGTAGCAGCGCGTACCTTTTGTTCTAAACTCGGTTGTGGTGTCACGAATCTATCGAGAATTCTGTGATGTTTATCTTCGCTAGGAGGTAAAATTCCAGCCCACACATTACTGTCTATACTGCGTAATTTTTCTATTAATTCATCTTCACTCATATATCACCTGTATATAAAAACATGATCCCAGCGGTAATTTCATCTAAACCTTGTATTAGCTAAAGTTCACTAATACAACGGGAAAGGAAAGCACCATGAAAACCATTCAATTAAGCCGCTTTATCTTCTGGTGGATAAATATCAGGTCTCAGAAAAGATCGATTAATTCCAAGCGAACTTTCTATTTGAAGAACTCTCATTACTGGAATTTTTTTATCTTTCCATTTACCAATAGCTTGCTCTGTAATACCGAGAACCTCAGCTAATTTTTTTTGAGTGCCACCAGCAGCCTCAATACACTTATTAAATTCTAACGACATATAAACCTCCGATTTACTACATAGTAAACCAATAGGTTATTTAAAGTAAACAAAAAAAACAATAGAATAGTAAACTACTAGTTTAGGGTTATGATATGAAAGAGAATTCTGTAACAAGCCGTTTGTGGCAATCAATGCAAGATAAAAATGTGAGCAAAGCCGATCTAGCAAGAGCTGCGGAGGTAACACCACAAGCTGCGGGGCGGTGGTTCAAAACAAACTCTATAAGTAAAGCCTCCTTAAACGCTTGCGCCAAGTATATGGGAGTTTCACTTACTTGGCTTATGACAGGTGAGGATATTCATTTAGATAAAGAAGCTTCCGAAGACAAGCCTAAATACAATATAAATACCCTACCCCAACACCCAGGTTTTTCTGTTTCCAGAATAGAATCTTGGGATAGCAAAACACCTTTAGATGAAGATGAAGTAGAAGTACCTTTTTATATGGAAGTTGAATTGTCAGCAGGAAATGGCTTTGCTAGCCAAATTGAACACAAAGGCCCTAAGTTAAGGTTTTCTAAATCTACACTAAAAAGACAAGGGGTTGATTCTAGTCATGCTGCTTGTGTACAAGTATCGGGTAACTCAATGGAGCCCGTTATTCCTGACGGAGCCACCGTTGGAATTGATACAGCAAAAAGCAACATTAAAGACGGCGACATGTACGCTATTGATTGGGATGGTGCCCTATATATAAAAACGCTTTATAGAATACCCGGAGGAGGCATACGTATTCGTAGCTTTAACATAGATGAATACCCCGATGAAAATTTAACCAAAGAAGAAGTCAAACACATTAGAGTTATTGGTAGAGTTTTTTGGTATTCAGTTTTAAGGTAAATTCAATGGCAAGGTTTAAGAAACGAGGATCTAAACATTGATATTGATAAAAGATAACCGCCTGATGAGTAATTTAAGAATTATCAATCAAAGTTAAGAATTCTGTATCGCTGAGTATTTCAATTTTTTGACCTTTTTCAATCAACTCTTCTGCTTTGCGGTGTTTGCTGCTTTTACTATATCCAACTAGCAAACTTAAATCTTGTTCGCCAACAACGAGCATCGTTGTCTTTTTAGTTACACTTGAAGAAACATTACACCCAACATTACTGGCTTTTTCAGCTGCTTCAATTTTCGACAAAGATAAATTCCCAGTAAAAACTATAGTTTCCCCGAATAAACGCCCTTTTTCGTTGCCTTTTACATTTTTTATTTTTTCTTGAAACGAGGGAGTAACTGGTTTTTTTATATGACTTAACCATTCTTTAATATCAGTTACGTTTTTAAGTTTACTTGCCTCAATTACAATAAAAGCAGCGGCCTTAGCATCTTCCTCAGCATTATGATGTTGAAATTCATAACCCAGCACATTACAAACATTAGCCAAGCCATAACCTGATGATCCAAATTCATTCTTCCATGCCCTACGTGTTATTTTTGCGGAATCTAACCAAATACAATCTATTTGAGGTAAACCGTATTTTTCAGCAACCTTTTTCATGGAGACTCTATCGAAATGAGTATGGCAGATCACATATTTCCCTGATAACGCATCCCTTAACGTATTATCATATCTATAATAGGGAGGACAACCTTTAACATCTTTTTTAGTGATACCGTGAATAGAGGTATTTATCGGAGAAAAATAGTCTTCTGGATCTATCAACCACGAGGCTGAATCAACAACCTCCCCATCAATCACCTCAGCGATTCCTATTTGACAAATAGAAGACATATCCTCATTTGCTGTTTCAACATCTAATGCTAAAAAACTAAGCCCTTTCATGATCAATTCCTTTTAATAAATTTAATTTAATAAAATCATTGTAATGACACAAAAAAACAATTGCAAAAAAATCTTTACTTTCAATAATATAAACCTTTTGTTTACTTTTATGCTATTTTATACTTGCAAAAACACATAACCCTATGGTTTACTATAAACCAAGGATTTACTTTTACAGGTTTTTATTATGCAAACAACACGAACAGAAACAGGTTACCAATTAGACAACATTCATGTTGATGCTAAACCATTTTCGCGTTTGCCTACTCAACAAGCGAGAGCCTTACTATTTATTGCTAAAGGCTTACCGCAAAAAGTTATTGCTAAAGAAATGGGTGTTAAACCTACCACCGTTAAACAAATGTGTAACGAACTTAGCTTTAAACTTTGTACTAACTCAATGCGCGAAACCGTACACCACGCAATACAACAAGGCATTTTACGCTATACGCTTTGCTTATTACTGTGTGTGTTAAGTGCAACCAACAGTGATTTAGACCGAAGTTTTAGAGTAACACGCGTAAACCGAACCACCAGAACTACCCGGGTGCGACGTTTGCGCGAATTACAAAACGATTTATTAGCCGCTTAGGAGTAACGCCATGACCAAAGTTTTTTTATTACCCGTACCACACGGGAAAAACAATAAACGTGTGTTAGAAAAAATAACACGAGCATCATCAGTAAGCCCTTTGCTGTTGGTGTTTCCTAAGAATGCAACAGCGGTTAATACTGTTGACAACCCACCCCCTGAGCCGCCGAAGGCTGCATAACCTAGGGTGTTCCTACGATTAGCTACCGTAAGTAGCTTATTTAAAACACAACAACAAACAGGAAGAATGGAAATGATTAAATTTGTAATGACTGCAATAACCATAGCAATGATCAACCGTTTAAAAAACCGTATAGCACACATAAACCGCACACTTCACGGTGAACAAATTTACGTGTACGAAACCAACACACAATATTGTGTAATTGCCTTGGTTAATACTACTACCCATCAAATATTGGCTAAATTTGCTGTAAATGTGCATTCACGTAGAGATATATGTTTGGCTAAATCTTTTATTGGTTTAATTGAATTAACTCGCGTTTCAAAACAACTACCCTTAATCGCCTAAGGGTAACTTATGACAAACACAGCACATATAACATTAACAATACCGCAAAACTTTTCAGCGGAAGGTGTGGCTTGGCTTTGGCAACATCCTACGTTAGATACTTTTGTTTGCGGTATTTTATGTGACCAAATAACGTTAAAAATTGACGATTTACGACTTTTTAAAGCCATTATAAACGAAACCAACATGATTATTTACGATTCTTGCGGCAGAACAGGAAGGCAAGTATCGCCACACGTTATAGATGATTTTATAGCAAAGTACCAACCCGAAGAACCTAACAACAAAACAACAACTTGAGGATATACCTATGAGTGAAAAAACCATTACCCCTTTTAGCCAAACGCTTTCTTTTTTAGAGAAAGGTTGTTTGGATGCTGAACTTACTGAGCAATTAGCGGAAGTAATTAAAGGTGTTCGTGAAACTGGCAAACAAGGCACCGTTACCATGCAATTAAAAGTGTCTTTGATGAAAGGTACCGAAGATACAGTAACTATTCAAAGCACTGTAAACAACAAAGTACCACAGTTAGACCGTGCACAAACCATTATGTGGTCAACTTACGATGGTGATTTGATACGTAGTGACCCAAGCCAACAGAATTTAGATTTACGTTCTGTTGAAACATCAAACCCAGCAGCCCCTTTAAAGTCGGCTGTTGGCCAAAACTAACCCCTACCCACTATAACCAATTTATTGGAGAATAATTTAATGAAAACAAATGAATTAGAAGTTCAATTTGAGAATGCAGCCGCTACACATATACACGAATTAACCGATAGCGTGCCATTTGTTGCGGTACCTAATAACCACAACTTAGAAAGCGTTGAGCAATTTTTAGATAACCCTGCACGTATTCGTAAAACGTTGAAAGTGTTAACCCCTGACTCATTTATTAAGTATTTTAATAAATATTGTAACGATGACAGCATGGTAGTGCTGAATGATGATAACCAGTCTATTACTGGTTTATTAGATTACCACGCCGTTGAACAACCTTCATGGTGTGATCATAAAGTGCAATATGCTTGCCCTAATTCGCGTGAATGGACTACATGGAACCGCTTTGATAAACATAAATTTAATCAACTAGAATTTGCTGAATTTATTGAAGAAAACATTAAAGATTTTGCTGAGCCGTCAGGTGGTGAACTGTTAGAAATAGCCACTAAATTTAGTGTTGTTAGAACTGCGGTATTTAGCAATAGCGTTAGGCTGCAATCAGGTGAGTTTGAATTTCAGTTCAGCGAACAGAACAACAGCAAAGGTACCATTACCGTACCCGAAAAAATTGCCGTTGGTATTGCGCCTTTTCATAACGGTGAAAAATATCGTATTGAAGCACGTTTACGTTATCGCTTACGCGATGGCCAATTAACTATTTGGTATGAATTAATTGAACCTGAAAAAACATTAGAAGATGCTTTTAATGAAGTTAAAACCGTTATTCGTAACGGAATTGACAAAGTTCTAATGGTAGAAGCTGCTGCTTAACGTTTAGTAGTTACTGACAGCTAATTCATTATGAGTTAGCTGAATTGTAATTATTGAGAGTAAAGTATGCATAAACAAACAAAAATGGATTCTGTATTAGAAGCACTTTTTAATATTTTAATAGGTGCTGGTATTGCCTTGGTTGCTCAGTTTATTTGGTTTCCCATTTTAGGAAAAAGCTTCACCCTTGGTGAAAACTTAGCAACTACCGCATTTTTTACCTTAGTAAGTTTTATTCGTAGTTATGGTATTAGACGCGCCTTTAATGGCCGTAGTATTTACCAATTATTAAAAGTTAAATTAGGACGATAGTAATGAGTACTTCCCTTTCACACACGCCAGTTAATGAAGTTATTGAACTATTAATCCGCAGTTATAACAATGAAGCAGTAGAATTTGATCTCATGGTTGATCAAATTGAAAAACTGCATGATGAAAACGAAAAATATGTTGCTGTAATTAAAGATTATGAAAAAGGTGCCAGTGGTTTATTGGCTGCCGCTGAAAAATCTGATCAAATGCTAGCGCAAGCGAATAGAGAACGTGATCAGGCGATTAATAAAACTAAAGATTTAGAAATTCAATTACGTGCTTTTAAAGAAATAGCATCAACCCCTAAAAAAGTTCGTGAAAAAATTAAAGGTTACCAGGAGCGCATAGAAAAACAAAAAGCTGATATTGAATCACTATCGCATGGTAGTTAAAAAATGACAGATTTTGAAAAAGCAACACTTGAACAGTTAGTTAGTTTTTATTCGAAAAACGAAACTGACATTGAAAGACTACTACAGTGTGAAAATATGAAAAATAAGGCGATTGCTTATGTTCGCTCCTGGAATGAACAACGAATTAAACTAGGGTTAATTCCCTGGTAAAAAAGGTGTAAAAGTTTTGAGAAAACAGATAAAAAAACGCAGACAAACTGCAAAGCAACAAAAGCTGCTATGGCAGTTTTATCATAATAAATCAAAGTTGTTAGCTAAAAAAAATAAGGCGATAGAATAATGAAATTAATTACATTGCAAGAATGGGCCAACAATCATTTTAGCGTTAAATTTGGTGATAGCACACTAAGCAAATGGGCGCGTGATGGTTTAATTTCCCCCCCTGCTAAGAAAATAGGTAAACGTTGGATGGTACACCCTGCTGCCCAATATGTTGAAACGACTATTGAAGCGCAACGAACTGAACACGCACAAAAAGAATTAAAACAGCTTAAACCAACCAATATTGTGTTAAGTGAGAAGTTATTAAGGATAGTAAACAATGTCTCCAAAGCCGCGTAATTCGTTGAACTTACATCGTATTAAAAACCTTTATATTAAACGTGATACACGAAGCAAAACGGGCTTTAGTTGCCAATATAAAGACCCGCGTTTTGGCGATCCTCGTTTTCCTGATGCTAAAAAACAGTTTCACAGTTTAGGTTCAAACGTAGAAACAGCTAAAGAAGAAGCAACTACACTAAACGCGGTGCTGTATGGCCAAATTGCCAGTGCCAAAGTGAATAGAATTATTGCTAAACCATCTAACACTTGTACTGGTATTCAGCTTAAAGAGTGGATTGAACAATATCTTTTATATTGTCGAAATAAATTAAAAAATGGCGACATGAAACCCAACACATTTAGAACTAAAAAAAATATTGTTCAAGCTATTGAAAATGCACATGGTCAGTTATTTTTTGCGGATATTAACGTTTTACAAATAGATGAATTAATTAATAGTTATGTTAACGCTGGTAAAAATAGAATGGCGCAATCTGTTCGTTCTGTTTATATCGACATTTACAAAGTTGCACTAGGCAAAGGCATACCTTATTTAACCCAAAACGTTGCAGATAAAACACTGAACCCTACGGCTAAAGTTCAACGAGAACGTTTGACGTTTGAACACTTTGAAAAAATCATTAACGCTTACACATACAAACCACACAAATTGTCCGCATTACTTGCTGTAATGACAGGACAACGCCGCACTGATTTATGTTTAATGCGAAAAACAAAAGGTAAAGACTGGGACGAACGCTATAAAGCATACCGCAGAAACCCAAATCATTTTGTGAAAGGTGAATACACCAGTTTTGCTAATTTAGTGCAATACGCCCCCTACTCTTTTATTGAAAAAGATCAGCTGTGCATTTTCCAATTAAAAACTGGGAATTTATTAAGAATACCGCTGTCGCTAACAATGAATAAATTGGGGTTATCAGTTGGTGAAGTAATTAACCAGGCTAATTTATTTGCATTTTCCCCTTTTGTTTTGCACCACATTACTGCAAGAGCGCAAAATAAAAAAGGTGACCCATTGCATGCTGATACAGTATCACGCGCCTTTGCCCGTGCAGTAAAAGCAACAGGAATTAAATACACGTTAAACCAACCAACTTTTCACGAGCTTAGATCATTAGCTGAGCGCGAGTATAGAGAACAAGGCATTAACACACAAAAGTTACTTGGCCATAAGCGTGAAGCAATGACAGAAGTTTATAACGATGTGCGTGGTTGTGATTGGTCTAAAGTTGCAGCGGTATAGTTTTTAAAGTGAGGTAATGTATGAGTACACACGAAATAGAATTAAGTAAAGAAAACCAAGGCCGCGAGCAAACTGTTAGTGGTCGCGTTGAACCCGTTGTTAGTTTGCCGATTAAAGCTATATGGACGCTTGAGTTAAACACAGTATGCCCCAATTGCGGTGAACATTTAGATCTTTTAGATGACGGTGATTTTTGGGAGGAAAACAGAATACAAGCTGGTGAGCATGAAACGGAACAGAGTAAAAATATAGATGCTTGGTGTAAAGAATGTGAGCATGAGTTCAAAGTTGATTTGGCATACTAACCATTACAAACAGGTGCAAATGTTAGCACCAGAGCGAAGCGACAAGCTGTTTTTGTCGCATGATTTGAGTTATTAGTTTGATTAAAATGCAATTAAATATTGATTTTGATGGCGATAAGCCCGAATGGTATTGGAGATACCTTGACTGGGGAGCTCCAGAGTTTTTACTGCACAAAGTTATGACTCGAGATAGTTCTGTATTAGTCAGATATAAAGTAAAGCGGCACGACAAGTGTGAAAACTATCACATCATCAAATCCATGGGGAGTTTATGCGGAACCGTCTTCGGTAGTAATGTTAAAACATTAGATGTTTCATTACCTAGATTAACATTAAAAGAACAAACACAACTTAATGTAACGCAATCAACCTAACCATTAGCCAATATAAGAGTAGTAAACCCCACAATCATAAATTTATTTCTATAATTGAAATAAGCTTCACTTGTTTTAGCTCGTGTGGAAAAATCGTCTTTTATTGCTGAAAGGATACCTTTACATTCATCAATTGTTTTTTGCGAATTTTCTTTTGTAATTACATCACCATTACTTAAGTTATGTGAAACACCATTTTTTTTCACTTCACATGCAGCTACTAATAACTCTTCTTCTTCAGCTTTTTTTAATGAAATAGTTTGAATAGCTAAATCAATTTCTAGTCGTTTTATCCCCAGATAAAGTGATATAAATAAAAAAATTATTGCTAATAGCTCAAACGAATTTTCTGAGAATGCTACTTTTTGAGGAGTATATTTACTTACACTATAAGTAAATATTGCAGCAATTAAACCAACTATATAATAATCATATTTGAGTTGGGCACTTTTCCATAATTTATATGCTTCCAAACTTATTTGTACCATAAGAACTCCACCTTAAGCGGCAATAAAATAGCTGGCTAAAATTAGCGAGGAACGAGCAAAAGCCAGCTGTTTTTTGTCCGTTTGAAGGTCTTATTATATTTTTATTATACGAGGAATCTGCTCTAAAGGACCTCTGTGAAGTTCATGATGCATGGCTTCATGCACTCTTTCTCTTGTGAAAATGTCAACAGATTCCCATAACTCTGGCCCTAAACAAATATCTTCTGACTCACAAATGGCTACATAATTAACAAAATTTTCTAGCTCTTTATCCATTATATGCTCAATCCATTCATTATCATCTGAATACTCAGCCAACCAAGAAACTACTACATGAGTTTGTTCATCAGTTGGAACTAAATTAAATGTAGACATCACTTGCGGGGAAACCATTGCCTGATGATAATATCGTTCTTGAGTGTCTCTCATTGGTGAGAATACTGTACAACTTGATGCCTTAATCATTTTATTGATGACAACCCACTTAGTTTTTAAAATGCCTAATTCGGGTGAGTTATAAGCTAAATATGCTTTATTTAGATAAAATGGTAAGTCATTGTCTATAAATTTTTTCTGCCCCAAGTTTTGAAGTTTAAATTTTTCGAATACAGGTTTAGGAAGTAACTCTTCGCAACGTTCCAGTATCTTTTGCGTTTGAAAATAGGCTAGTTTTTTTCTTGTAATTTCATAAGTGATGGCTCTTAAAAATAATGTTGATGCTTGAAAATAGTCATTTTGAAGTAAGGGTTTCTTCTCAATGGAGGAAAAAACTTGTCCATCATGAGTTTGGCAAAATCCAGGGTAAATAGATGCATTTTTGATTCTCGTTTTTTTTAATGAAAATGCACTTTGACCTTTAGTAAGCACATCATACATATTAAAGTTCATAGCATAAACTTCATCATTAGTGCTTATTGCTTTTAGTTGTCCGCCTCGTTGCTGAGAGTGTGAACCAATAGATTGACTAGAGCAGTTAGGAAAGTTGCATTTAAAGGTCTTTCTCTTCTTAAGCTTTTCAATTTTTCCAATTTCTTTCTTTAGCCGATGATCCACTCAAATCTCCAGAAAAATATAACGAGCCTGTAGAATTTCTCTTTTAGAAAAAACAGCCTCAAAAATTATTAAAAATTAAACCCAAAAACGTGTTGCTACGTGAAATCTGAGGCAATATCCTATTAAAAAATGACTTTTATAGGTTCTCTGAACATAAAATTCATCCGTTATTTTCCGCTTTAGAGAAATTCTACGCCCGCTTAAGCGGACGAAATTTGTTAGCATTATTTGAGTTCACATTGATACCATTTACTTAGTAACTCAACGACAAGTTCTCGATCGTGATTAAACAAAGTAATTCTCAAGTGCTCCTTTATCTTTCTAGATCTGACTGTTCCAATCATGCAAACTACGACAATGACCCCATCTAAAAACATCATTGAATATGGAATAAAGACGGTATCTAGTACATATAAATGATATAAGCCAGAGATAAGCATAAGTGAAGCAAATATTGAAGACATAAAAAAGAAAATATACATAGAATAATAATATTCTAATTGGACACCAAAAGCAGGTGATTTTTCTCTACACTCAATTTCTAATGCATGTAGAGTAGCATGAACTTGCTTGTGGTTAAGTTTATCGATACTTAGTCTATTATTTATGTAATGCTCGCCACCTCTTTCGGATGCCCTAATTTGCGGTTTTGCATGCTCTTGAATAGATTCAAACCACTGATAACTTGCTCTGTAATTTTGATCTTGTTTACGAAAGAAATACTTCTTTATAGGGAATAATAAATCAAACATTAACATCGAGATAAGATGTGAAATACTTATTCCTGCTGTACCCAATGCAAGAATTCCAGCTGTAATTACACTAATACTCAATTTTCCTTTTTCATCAAGAATAAAAGGTAGAATAAAGTCATTATAATTCATCAGTGTAATAATGAGGAGCAACGTGCCTAGAATGGGAATCCTGGGAAAATCAAATTTTACTGTTTTGGAAAACTCCATCAGCTAACCTCCTTTTAATGCTAACGAGCTTGTAGAATAACTCATTTATTATAAATTCTCCCATAAAATAGGGTTGCTAAATGCATTGCCTGTGTCGAGTTAAGCGTTTACAGTACGATACAGGAGCTCAAAAAATTCGTCATTTTGACTGAATTAGTTATTCTACATCCTCAACCGCCTCGTTAGCTGTATTACTCTATTGATTGAATTACCATAACACCGTTTACATTTTTTATAACAATGTTTTTGTTTTTAATTTTATCTAGTTGTACACCACCAATTTGAGCAAGACCACCCATTTGTAAGCCTTTACCCATAGACACACCGCCAATTTTTATTGGATGTTTAGGAGTGTATTGACCGTTATTTACTGCAGTAAAAAGTTGATTAAACTCAACAGTACTAATTTCCCCTTGATTTGGGATTTCACCTGAACAGGCTATCAATAAAAATAAAGACAACGATATTAAAATTTTTCTCATCTGCTTGAAACTCCTAAATACAGCAACAATTTATTAATACTCACTTTACTACTTATCTTATTTGTAACAAATAACATAAGACTTTGCCACTTAAAGATTTTATTAAATTAAGTATAAATCGTTATTGTATGAAAATGCCCCATTTGCGCATTTACCTGAATAGGAGGAGAAACTTGTAAAAACGGTGTATCACACACAGTCACTGGAAAAAATAAATATGAGAATCATTAAATAGAATGTAAGTGTTTTTTCAGGTGAGTAATAAGCTATCCTAGAAGTATTAAACGGTTAATACAGCTTTGTGAATGACGGCTTTGGTGGCAAGGTAGGTTAAACCCCCTAAAGCCAATGTATCAGTTCAGGTTTGAACTAATACTCTAGAACAATGCTCAATATACAACGTTGCAATTTCAACGGAACCGAACACCCTATCAAGCTTGTCTTGAGCTGATGATTTTAAATAGGCTATTTCAGGATTATTATTAGTAGCCAAATATATCCAAGTTGACACAAGTATTGGAGGTGGGAATCCATTCATATATTGGAGGTGGGAATCCATTCATAATTTAATCATCCTTAACTAATCTTTAATTAACTATAGGATGTTTTTTTATAAATGCTAATTTCCTACCTCTTTATCTAATTATTGCATGTTTGAGCATAATGTTATTCATTTTTCAACGCTATACTAATAGGAAAATTACAGTTTGGTTATAATACGCGTAGCGCGATCCAACTGTAATTTTCTGTTTAAGCTCCTTAGTAGGCTTACTTTTTACCGTCTCTGTGTGCAACAGCGAAAATAAACGACACAGGTTTGAATTTACCATCCATTGCTCGTTCTTTTGCTTGTTGATATTCTGCTTTTGCTGAATTAGAGAGAATAGTGTAACTAGCCTTAGCTTCAACAGCTGTTAAAGTTTCAACTACCTTATCAGATGTCCATGAACCACTTACTGTGATTACACTTATACCTGTTGAGACATCCATATCTTTAGGCGTTTTAGCTAAACAATCTTGTAAATGCGCATCCATAAATTCTGTAGTTAAATCGATACGTTTATACTCTAATTGAATTTTACTTGTGTCTGTATTTTTTATTTTACTTTCAATTTCTGCATTAATATCTGCAGATACTCCAGGAGGTACTGGTACTCCATTCATCTGAACAAGAGCAACGATATCTGCACTTAGCTTGTTTGAAAATTTAGTTTGCTCATCATCTTTGAGGGTACCTGTCACATTTTGCAAACCTGATACAACTACGTCAGAATCAGTAATTACGGCTTCAACACAAGCTGATGTTTCAAAAAAGCTTTTAAAGCTTCTCCCTAAATAATTCTTAGGTTTTCCATCATAATCTTTTCCACTTTTGACCTTAGAGTATTGCTGACTTGAATTTGGTTGACAATACGGTGAGGGGTAATCACCGCAAACATATTCTGGGTCAAGGTCGTCATAGTAGGGAACAGATATTCCGCAGCCAGATAATGCCAATACGCCTATAGCTAGTAAGTTATTTTTCATTTTATATCTCCATTTATTAAAATGCCCTCATAGACAACTTACTTCCTATGTAATTCGGCGGTTATTTTTACCTATCGAATGAACTCAATACCCTCTCATAAGCTTAATAGTTTAAAAAGATTACTTGATTGTCATGATTAGATCAATAAGTTAAAAAGCGTTAATTTATTAATGTGAAAAAACAAGTAAAATTCGGTTTGAATTGGGGAATCGTTGGGGAATCATTGGGGAATATATATAAGTTATTGATTTATAAGTACACACGTATATTGCCCATACAGACAAAAAGTATACTCTTAATTTCTTTATAGTTCATAACCTTAACCATTACACTCCCTGTGTTATCTATTTATCAGCTGTTTGAAACTATTTTGGGCTGTTTTGCTTTAAAGGTAAAGTATAATTTTTAGCAATCAAATTTCAAGTAAACTATAAAATTTGATTATTGTTCAAAATGCTTTTATCAATAAGTTGTTTTAATAAATTAGCGCACTTAAGTTTCAAATGTTCCCTAAGTAATCTAACGGCTGGTGTTATTGATTGCCTACTGGGACAAATAAGCCATAGTTCGGTCGGCTTGGGCTTAAACCCCGTTAAAATAGGTACAATATTGTTTGCTAATAAATCGGTAGACAAATCTAAACTTGATTTAGTGGCAATTCCTTTACCAGCAACGCACCAACGCCTAACTATTTCAGCATCATTTGAAATACGATCACTTTTCATTTTAACGCTAATTACACCATCATAATCTTGGTGAGTAAATTCCCAAACATCATTCACCATGTCACGTAATTGATATAAAAGCCCATTATGATTAATTAAATCATTGGGGTGTATCGGTTCACCAAATTTATCTAAATAGCTTTGTGTGGCACAAAGTATTCTTGGTACATTACAAATTTTAAAACCATATAAGCCGCTATCATCAGGCGAACCATATCGAAAAGCAATATCAACGGGATCACGGTAAAAGTCGATTTTACTATCACTCATGTGTAATTTTACGCTCACCCCCGAATATGTCTGCATAAACTCATCAAGCCAAGGTAGAATGATATTGCGCCCTAAATCAGACGGCACCGAAATTCTTAACTCACCGTCAACAATATCTAAATCTTCTTTTACATTTTGTCGTGCTAAATCAAGCATCTGTAACGCTTGTTCGCAATTGGGAATATAACGTTCACCTGCGGCAGAAAGTCGCAATTGTCTGGTTGTTCTAATAAACAACTCTGCACCAAGCGACTTTTCAACTCGTTTAACTGCCGCACTAGCAGTTGCTGTAAGCATATTCAAACATTCGGCCGCTGCCGTAATACTACGAAATTCAGCCACTTTTAAAACCACGTTTAAATCTTCTAATTGCATAATTGTCAAATAATTATTGATAATGATTCAATTATTATGCTGTTTTTATTTTACCTTACAAGCTTTATTATAGCGTCATTAGATAAAACGTCTTAAAGCAATCCTGCTAACCCAATGGAGAAACATCATGAAAGCAATTGGCTATAATCAAGCTTTACCTCTAACAGATCCTGCATATTTAATTGATATTGAACTTCCTCAACCTCAAGCATCAGGCCATGATTTATTAGTACGCATTAATGCAGTTGCTGTAAATCCTGTGGATTGCAAAATCCGAAAACGAGTTACGCCTGAATCAGGTCAACACAAAGTGCTTGGTTGGGACGCTGTTGGTGAAGTAGTTGCCGTTGGTGAACTAGTAGAAAATTTTAAACCTGGTGATAACGTTTTTTATGCTGGTGATTTAAATCGTCAAGGCTGTAACGCAGAATATCAATTAGTTGATGAACGCATTGTCGGTAACAAACCTAAAAGTCTATCGAATAGCGAAGCAGCAGCCTTACCACTAACCGCTATTACCGCTTGGGAATTACTCTTTGAACGTTTAGCAATTAAAGCAACGCAACCGAGCATAACAACGTCGTCAAATGAGGTGCTTTTAATTGTAGGTGCCGCAGGTGGCGTTGGTTCAATTTTAGTGCAATTAGCGAGCAAATTAACGGGGGCAACAGTTATAGCAACAGCCTCACGCGAAAGCTCAGCAACTTGGGTAAAATCTTTAGGTGCTGATCACGTAGTTGATCATTCTAAACCTTTGGCGAGCCAAATTAAACAATTAGGTATTGGACCAGTAACACACATTGCTAGCTTGACTCATACAGATTCATACTTAGACAGCTATATTGAGATATTAACCCCAATGGGAAAAATCGCCTTAATTGACGATCCACAAGATCTTGATATTACTAAACTTAAGCCTAAGTGTATTTCTTTGCATTGGGAGTTTATGTTTACGCGCTCAATGTTCAAAACAACAGATATGAATGAACAACATAATTTGCTTAATAAAGTGGCTGACTTAATTGATCAAGATTTATTAAAAACCACCCTAGGTAAAAATTTAGGTGTAATTAATGCTAAAAATTTAAGTACCGCACATGAAATAATTGCGTCAGGAACGTCGATAGGTAAAATAGTGTTGGAAGGTTTCTAGTCTATAACCTTTAGGTTGGATTTCAATCCGACAAAAGGGGCAATAAATTACCCCTTACAGTAGGTTGGATTTCAATCCGACAAAAGGGGCAATAAATTACCCCCTACAGTAGGTTGGATTTTAACCCGACAAAAGGGGCAATAAATTACCCCCTACATTGGTTTTAAAACTTAATTATCACTGGCCGTTCGAGAAGAGCAATAGTATTTCAATAAACCTTTTGTTGAACTATCATGAGTTTCTTTAATTGTATTGGTAGAAAGCTCTTTTACTATTTCATTGGCTAAGCCTTTACCCAATTCAACGCCCCATTGATCAAACGAACATATTTGTAAAACAATACCTTGAACAAATATTTTTTGTTCATATAAAGCAATTAAACTGCCTAATGATTTAGGTGAAATACGCTTCATTAACAAGGTATTAGTTGGACGATTACCCTTGTGAACTTTATGCGGAGCCACTTTATCAATATAAGATTTAGGATGGCCTCTTGCCGCAAGATCGTCACGTACTTGCTGTTCATTAACCCCAGACATTAATGCCTCAGTTTGTGCAAAAAAGTTAGCCATTAAGGTTTCATGATGACCTTGCACAGGCGTAACACTTTCTACCGACCCGATAAAATCAGCTGGCACAACGTTATTACTTTGGTGTAAATACTGATAAAACGCATGCTGTCCGTTTATCCCTAATTCACCCCAAATTGACGGTACGGTTGGGTAATCAATTTCTTCACCATCCCAAGTAACTGATTTACCGTTACTTTCCATTTCTGCCTGTTGCATATAAGCAGACAGCATATGTAAATGCTGATCATAAGGTAATATTGCCTGAGATTGCGCCCCTAAAAAGGTACAGTTCCACACGCTTAACAAGGCTAAAATTACGGGTGCGTTCTGTTCTAATGGGGTTTGACAGAAATGTTCATCTATTTCATGCGCACCGTCTAATACCTCAAGAAACTTCTCAAAACCAATGTCCAGCGCAATAGGTAAACCAATAGCAGACCATAAAGAAAACCGTCCGCCAACCCAATCCCACATATCAAAAATATTGTCTTTATCTATACCAAAGGCCATTGCATTTTCTTTATTAGCACTAACGGCAACAAAATGTTTTGCTACCGATTTTTTACTAAATGAAGACGACGTTAACCAATTAACTGCCGTCATGGCATTGGTCATGGTTTCAGTGGTAGTAAACGTTTTACTCGACACAATAAATAATACGCGTTCTGGATTTAAAGGACGAAGCACTTCAGCAATTTGAGTACCGTCAACATTCGACACATAATGCACTTGAACACTATGGTCACTGTAATGTTTCAATGCTTCCGTAACCATTTGAGGACCAAGATTAGACCCACCTACCCCAATATTTACAATATCGGTAATACGCTTACCAGAGTAACCCAGCCATTTTCCTTGCCTAACTTGTTCGGTAAACGCGTGCATTTTTTCAAGCGCTTTTTCAACATCAAGCGTAATATTTTTACCGTCGAGCATAATCGGTTTTTTATCTCTATTACGAAGCGCTACATGTAACACTGCTCTGTCTTCGGTTCTATTAATACGATCACCATTAAACATTTTTTCGCGCCACTGCTCTACTTCACATTCTTTTGCCAAATCAATTAAATGAGCAATGGTTTTATCTGTTATCAGATTTTTAGAATAATCGAGTAATAATGACGGAAGTTGAATGGAAAACTTTGAAAAGCGTTCACTGTCTTGCGTGAACAGATCATTCATATGTTGTGTTTTCATTTCATTCGCGTGTTCAACCAGTGCTTGCCAGCTGGGAAGTAGTGTTCTTTTTAATGCTTGGTTATCTTTGCGCATAGTTATACTCTAATATTAATGAGTTAATGTAATAATGAACTAATGTGAAACTGAATATGAAACTATTATAAAACTGATAAATTACATAAAGTTTAATTCTCTCTATTTTTTTATTTTTTTATTTTTTTGACCATATACCTGGTTCAGTTTCTCCTTGTATTTCTACATCATCTAATGAAAAAGTAATTTTATCACTTGAATGTAGCTTTTGCCGAAAATCTTTTGTTAAATTAATCACCGTAGGCGTTAGTAAAATAATGGCGTATATGTTCACCAAGGTCATTAATCCTAAGGCCATATCAGCTAAACCCCACACTTCCTTTAACGTGGCACTTGCGCCCCAAAACACCATAATTAAATAAATACTTGTATAAAAAAGCCGCCCAGCTTTATTGTCTAATTTAAATAAATGCAAGTTACTTTCTGCATACGCATAGTTAGCAACAACAGACGTAAACGCAAATAAGGTAATAGCGGCAGCAACAAAGTAATTACCGCCAGCACCAAAATGACTCGTCATTGCATTTTGGGTCATGCCTATGCCTTCCATTTCACCACTAATACTAATATCTGACAACAAAATAACCACAGCGGTACAACTACAAAGCACCATAGTGTCTAAGAAAACACCTAACATTTGCACATAACCTTGAGCTACAGGGTGATTAGGAACCGGAGAAGCACCTGCCGCCGCATGAGGTACACTACCCGCACCCGCTTCATTTGAATACAAGCCACGTTGAATGCCATTTTTTATAGCCGCACCTAATGCGCCTGCACCTGCTTCATTTAAACCAAAAGCTGATGAAAAAATATCCATGAACATAGAAGGTAACAATTGAATGTTCATCAACGTAATAACGATAGCCGTACCAACAAACGCTAACCCCATAAACGGCACAATAAGTTCTGCAAAGCGAGCAATACTACGCATTCCACCCACTACAATACTACCCGCAAGTAAGGCAATAACAGCCCCTGAGTATTCACGAGGAATAGTAAACGTATTATTTAACGCATCGGCAATAGTATTAGCTTGCATGGCACTAAAGGTTAAACCGTATCCTAAAAAAAGGCATAATGAAAAAAGCACAGCAAGCCACGGTTTATTCAATCCAGAACGAATATAATAAGCAGGACCGCCTCTAAATTCTTTGTGTTCATCACGCACTTTATACAGCTGACCAAGCACACTTTCTGCAAAGCCAGTTGCCATACCTAACATGGCAATTACCCACATCCAAAATACTGCGCCGCTGCCCCCTAATGAAATAGCCATGGCAACACCCGCTAAATTACCCGTGCCTACACGGGCAGAAAGCCCAGTACACAGTGCTTGAAACGAACTAATTCCTGACTTGTCAGACTGAGTACTGCCCTTCATTACCGTAAACATGTATTTAAATTGTAATATTTGGATCCAACGAAGCTTAAACGAAAACCAAAAACCAGCAAAAAGTAGCAAGTAAATTAATATTTGACCTTGGCCCCATAGCACATTGTTAATAGAGCTTACAATTTCATTAATCATTACTTTCCTCTTTTATTGTTATTTTTTTTTGTTCTTCATACACTAAGCCCCAGTTTACAATGATATAGCGATGTAGACAGTTGAAGATATTACTAAATTTAAAATATCATAATATAGATTAACAAGAATACAATTATCTTTTTGATAAATGTATTCCAGCCAACATACATCGCACTGACCCACCAGCAAGTTCAATTACAGAAACATCAAGTGGTACTAGCTTTACACTGTTTTCAAGCAGGGCTATTTGCTCAACGGTTAACGCAGCGTAAGCCTTTCCTGAAAGTGCTAATATACGGCCAGATTTCCCAGTTAATTCAAGGGCATTACCACAAAAAGCATTTATTTGTTGTTCAGTTAAACTAATTATACGTTTACCTGCACTTTCAAACCGTTGAATAATTTGCGCACGTCGTTTTGGATCAGTCATCATCTCAAACCCAGCCATCACAAAATCACTGCCAATACACATTAAAACATTGGTGTGATAAACAGAAACCCCTTGCCTGTCTTGTGCATCAAAAACCATAGGTTCATAATTAAAGTGCGTACAGAAACGCTCAAGCACATGGGAATCTGTTCGCTTAGACCGCACAGCATAAGCAATACGTTCTATGTGATCTAAGACCATTGCCCCCGTACCTTCAAGAAATATGTCATCATATTCCAACCCCGAATAATCAACGACATCTTGAACCCGGTAATCTTTTTTTAACAGATCAATAATATCCGAACGACGTTCTTTTCTGCGATTTTTAGCATACATAGGGTAAATAGCAATTTGCCCCCCTGTATGTGTTGAAAACCAATTATTAGGAAACACTGAATCTGGTGTTTCTTCGCCTTCGTCTTCAAACCTATGTACAGTAATACCCTCAGCTTCAAGTATTTTGCCCACGGCTGACACCTGTTCGTAAGCTTGTGTTTTTATTTGTTGTTTATTCAATAACGTTTTCCCTTGAAAACTATTATCGAGCTCCGTTTCTTCATTTGGATAAAAATGATGCGGACGAATCATAACAACCGCACTAGGCGCCTGTGGAAATAATGACATGGTTTCTCCCGTAATCGATGATGTTGACAACACTTATACCGTTAAACCAAATAAGTTTCGTGGATTTTCTGGATTTGCTAACAACTCAAGCTGTGCACAATTACCCTGTTTTTTCACAAGATCATAAACGAACCTAAGCGCTGAATAATCTTCAACCGCAAAACCAACTCCATCAAAAATGGTCAGTTGCTGATCAAAAGTTCTACCGGGCTTTTCACCTCGAATAACATGATACATTTCAGTAATCGTCGAGTTTGCAGGCAGTTGCTGAATATCACCTTCAATACGTGTTTGCGGCTCATATTCAATAAAAACATCGGCACGATTTAATAAATCAGCAGCAAGTTCCGTTTTACCTGGGCAATCACCACCAATCGCATTTACATGAACACCGTCTGAAACCATATCACTGGTTAAAATCGTCGCATTTTTTTTGTCTGCAGTACAAGTAGTAATAATATCTGCCCCTTGAACCACCTCATTTGCCGAAGCACAAACAATGATATTTAACCCTTTATCAGCAAGGTTGTTACGACACTTTTCAATTGCTTGCTCGTTAATATCGTATAAACGCACCGTTTTTATCCCCAACAAAGAACTAAACGCAATCACTTGAAACTCAGATTGTGCACCACACCCAATCATCGCAAGGGTTGATGCATTTTTAGGCGCTAGGTACTTAGCCATCATGGCTGACGTTGCTGCCGTTCTTAGTGCCGTAAGAATCGTCATTTCAGACAACAATAACGGATAGCCGGTTGCCACATCAGACAACACACCAAACGCGGTTACTGTTTGTAAACCTGACAAGGTGTTTTTAGGGTGACCATTAACATACTTAAAGCCAAATAAGGTATCATTACCCGTAGGCATTAATTCAATAACCCCTTCTGGCGAGTGGGCTGCGAAGCGAGGTGACTTATCAAACGCCTCCCATTGTCTATAATCTTGCTCTAAATATTCAACCAAGCCTGCAATAAACTGCTCAGTTCCAATACGTTGTAAAAGCGCAATCATCTCGGTAACGCTTATAAATGCTACGTTAGCTGACTTTTCGTTAATACTATTTTTCACCTTAACCCCTTTAAATTTGCTGTATAAAACTAAAGCGCTGGCCTTCCAGACAAAATGTTCTACACACTATTAGTTACTTAAGTCATATATTATCGGTTGAACATACCAAACAAAATGGTAAAATATTGCAAAATTAGTACAAAGATTTATCATAATGAGCAATATTACTATCAAAATGATAATACAGCGTAAAAAAGGAAGTAAAAATGACCTTTGAAAAAACGGTAAAAAAACACGTTTACCTGCACGACTCAGTAGATAGATCACTTATCGCAATTTTACGTACGGATGCCAGAGCCTCTATATCAAAGCTGGCAACCTTGCTTCATGTTTCACGCGGTACGGTTCAAAATAGACTTGATCGGTTAATTAGCTCAGGTGCAATTTTAGGGTTCACCATTAGAGCGCACGACGAATTAGAAACTGATTTGATTAAAGCAATTATGATGATTGAAGTTGTTGGTAAATCAACCGCACAAGTAATTAGCAAACTGCGCGGTATACCACAACTTGAAAAACTGCACACAACTAATGGTGCTTGGGATTTAGTGGCGAATATTAAAACATCAAACTTGCTTGAGTTTGACCGAGTACTTCGCGATGTCAGAACAATAGACGGGGTGCTTAACAGTGAAACGAGTATCTTATTAAGTTCAATATAATGATCACTTCAAAAAATAAACCGAGCAACAAAAATACAGATGCTCGGTTATCAATTTTTATCACATGTTCGGTTTTACAAGACTGAATAGCTACATAGCCGCTTTAAAAATTTGGCAAATTTCCTCATGGCTTGCTTGTTTAGGGTTTGTTAAACCACACACGTCTTTTAACGCATTGTCGGCTAATAAAGAAATATCTTCTTCTTTGGCGCCTAATATTGTTAACCCTGCAGGAATACCTACAACCTTAGCTAATTTTTCAATGGCTTCAATAGCCGCATTAGCGCCCTCTTGTGCTGACATGCCAAGCACATCAACCCCCATACAATGGGCAATGTCTTTTAAACGTTCAGGGCAAACTTGTGCGTTATAACGTTGTACATGTGGTAATAACACAGCATTACAAACACCGTGCGGTAAATCGTAAAAACCACCTAACTGATGCGCCATTGCATGAACATAACCTAAAGACGCATTGTTAAACGCCATACCCGCCATAAACTGGGCATAAGCCATTTGTTCTCTTGCTTCGATGTTTTCACCATTTTTAACCGCTGTTGGTAAATACGCTTGAATAAGCTCAATAGCTTTTAGCGCAACCGCATCAGTAATTGGTGTAGCTGCTGTTGATACATAAGCTTCAACGGCATGAGTTAGTGCATCCATACCTGTTGCAGCGGTTAACGATGCTGGCATACCCACCATTAACGACGGGTCATTCACTGACAACACTGGCGTTGTATGCTTATCAACAATCGCCATTTTCACATGACGTGTTTCATCAGTGATAATAGCAAAACGTGTCATTTCTGATGCAGTACCCGCCGTGGTATTAATGGCAATTAACGGTAGTTGAGGCAGTTTAGATTGATCAACGCCTTCATAGTCAGCTATTTTACCACCATTACTAGCAACTAAAGCAATACCTTTAGCACAATCATGTGGCGATCCTCCACCTAACGACACAACAAAATCACAATCATGCTGTTTAAGAAGCGCTAACCCCTCATTAACATTACCAACGGTTGGGTTAGGCTGGGCTTTGTCGAAAATAATACTAGCAACCTGCTCTTTTTCCAATAAATCGGTGAAGTTTTTTACCACACCCAATTTATTCAAAACACTGTCACTAACAATTAATCCCTGTTTAAATCCTTGTTCTTTTATGTAATTTACAGCTTCAGCTAAGCTACCACTGCCCATAACATTCAAAGACGGCATATAAAATGTTGAACTCATTATAATTTCCTTTAATTAATTAACTATACAAATTGTTTTTAATACTTTATTTTCAAATCACTTCTCAAACTCATTATTAAATCCATTTGAATAATGACAAGTTGAATTGATAATAAGATATTGCTTTACTGTGAAATACTAAACGATGGTATTAATTTCTCTCATCATTTAGGATAAGTAATAATTTAATTACCTATTTTGTAACATGAAGCACAGATAAACAGTTTGATCTAAAGCATAGGGTTAACATTAATTTTCTACAATGACGACTAAAACACAAGAATATGACAATAAATAATAGCGTATTACCTGTAATTATAGCGGGGCCTATTGTACGTAAGGCAATAAATAAACAATTAATTTTTTGGTTAGTTACATCACAACAGTACAATTGTTGTGTAACTCTTTATGATGAAAACGAAAAAAGCATTTATTCAGCTACCTTAACCGATAAACAACATGCCTATATTACTGTGGGTAAACACGCTTTTATTAATTTACTCAACATTCACCTAACGGATGAACTGCCTGACAATACTTGGGTTAGCTACAATATAACATTAAAAAACAACACAGAAACATTCGGTTGCACTGAACTTAAAAACCTCTGTTATGAAAACCAAACATATCCGCGCTTTTGGTACAGCAAACAGGCCAATCATATTTTACACGGCTCATGTCGTAAACCTCACCATAAAAGTAGCGATGGCTTACTGGCCGTTGATACCCAAATAGCCAATGCAGTACAAGGTAAAAACCCTGCCCCCAGTTTATTAATGTTATCGGGCGATCAAGTGTACATAGACGATGTAGCTGGCCCTATGTTGTCGGCTATACATCAAGTTATTGCCTTACTTGGTTTACACAGTGGCAGCTGGCAAAATGAAGACATTGAAAATAGTGAGCAGCTGTTATCAAGCCCCGATTGTTATTATCAACGTGACAAAATATTGCCCTTATTTGAAGGTGACAATGACAATTTTATCGATTTTTTTAAAGGTAAAAAGAAACGTGTGTTTACCTCGGTTAGTGCCCATAACCATTTAATTTCATTTGCTGAAGTTATCGCGATGTACTTACTTGTTTGGTCACCCGAACTATGGCAATTTGTAACGTTTGACGACAGCAAAATAGACGCGAAACATCAGCAACGTTACCAAGACGAACAAAAAGTGATTGAAGAATTTTCGCATGGTTTACCTGCAGTTAGGCGTGCCTTAGCGCATATTCGCACGTTTATGATCCACGATGATCATGACATAACCGATGACTGGAACCTTACCCGTGAATGGGAAGAAATAGCCTACGGACACCCTTTTTCAAAACGCATTATAGGTAACGCGCTAACTGGTTACTGGTTATGCCAAGGGTGGGGAAACCAACCCGAAGCGTTTAACGAAATTTATGCACAAGCTAAAGATTGCTTTTCATCTGATAAAATGAATAACATTGATGAACTGATAGACACCCTACTGCACTTTAATCAATGGCATTATAGTGTAGAAACACACCCTAAAATGGTGGTTTTAGACACACGCACACAACGATGGCGCTCTGAGAAAAAAGCAAATCGCCCTTCTGGCTTAATGGACTGGGAATCACTCACCGATTTACAACGAGAACTCTTTGACGAAAAAGCCGTTATTTTAGTTTCTCCCGCCCCTATTTTTGGCGTTAAATTAATTGAAGTAATACAACGTATTTTCACCTTTTTTGGCTTTGCCCTAACTGTAGATGCTGAAAACTGGATGGCACATAAAGGCACAGCCAGCGTGATACTCAACATATTTAAACATTCTAAAACACCCCCTAATTTTATTATTTTGTCGGGGGACGTACATTATTCATTTGTTTATGACGTAAGCCTTAAACACAGCAAGCATAACCCGCATATTACTCAAATAACGTGTAGCGGTATTAAAAACCAGTTTCCTGAACAACTATTAAACTTTTTAGCTAAATGTAATCATTACCTTTATAGCAGCCAATCACCATTAAACTGGTTTACCAAACGACGTGATATGCTGATAAAAGCGCGCAGAGTTAACCATAAAAAATTACTGAATCAAAGTGGCATAGGCTTATTGGACATTGAAAGCGACTACCAAGTAATCGCCAAAGTGATAACCGCAGACAACAAAGAATATTTGTTTGAAAACAAAGCTAAACAATTGAGTGATTGAGGTATTTATAACACACCAACAATCGGCTCATCTATGGCGATTAATAAGCTGCCTGTGCGGCAGTGAACCCTGTAGGGCGGAATTTATTCCGCCACTAAATTTTCTAAGCTGCCTGTGCGGCAGTGAACGTACAGGCACTAATTTTTTATCTTGTCCTGAATTTCTAAGCTGCCTGTGCGGCAGTGAACCTTACACGATCGTGAGGTACACCTACTCAATATTTCTAAGCTGCCTGTGCGGCAGTGAACTTGTTGTCCCTGTTGTAAAAATGATGATGTAATTTCTAAGCTGCCTGTGCGGCAGTGAACAATATTCACTCGGTTTAATCATGGTATCGAGCTTTCTAAGCTGCCTGTGCGGCAGTGAACTATGGTTTGATCCACATCATAACGGATGGAGTTTTCTAAGCTGCCTGTGCGGCAGTGAACTGTCTGACCCAATATTAAAAATTTACCAAGCGTTTCTAAGCTGCCTGTGCGGCAGTGAACCATCAACAACAGCTGTGCCAACTTCGAGGTTATTTCTAAGCTGCCTGTGCGGCAGTGAACTACGTACCAGGTACTTAGGCAATATTCGTATTTTTCTAAGCTGCCTGTGCGGCAGTGAACTAACAAAATAGCTACTGATGGTAATGGTAATTTTTCTAAGCTGCCTGTGCGGCAGTGAACCTGAAAGCCCTAGGCTAAATCTGAAAGCCCTATTTCTAAGCTGCCTGTGCGGCAGTGAACTCTGCAAACCCCGCACATTGACCCTTTCGGGTTTTCTAAGCTGCCTGTGCGGCAGTGAACGACACGACATAATTGAGAATAATACCGATGTTTTTCTAAGCTGCCTGTGCGGCAGTGAACAGTAAACTGCACGTTAATAATTAAGGTTATACTTTCTAAGCTGCCTGTGCGGCAGTGAACCATGCCTTTCCCAAACTCAAGTTCGAGTTCCTGTTTCTAAGCTGCCTGTGCGGCAGTGAACTTTCTTCTTTATAACGTTGGTAAAATTTTTCGTTTCTAAGCTGCCTGTGCGGCAGTGAACAAACAGGTTTGTTTCTTTGGCGTAGATGGTTTTTTTCTAAGCTGCCTGTGCGGCAGTGAACTTCTGAGGGGAATCAGAATTATCTATCTCTTTTTTCTAAGCTGCCTGTGCGGCAGTGAACGCTCACGCTTGAAACTTTAGGTGCTGTACTATTTTCTAAGCTGCCTGTGCGGCAGTGAACATCAGTTTATTGCTTGGTTTTCTGATACCACATTTCTAAGCTGCCTGTGCGGCAGTGAACTCACTCATTAGTCAACTTCTTTAAATGTGTCGTTTCTAAGCTGCCTGTGCGGCAGTGAACGTTCATTCCGAGCAATTAAGTCAATCAACACTTTTCTAAGCTGCCTGTGCGGCAGTGAACAACTATTTAATAAAAATAATTTATGGATGGCATTTCTAAGCTGCCTGTGCGGCAGTGAACGTATTTCGGGGTTAGCATTTCAATTGTGATTTTTTCTAAGCTGCCTGTGCGGCAGTGAACAATGGAATAATAGCAAAAAAACAAACTACAACAAAGGCTAAGGTAATTTAAAGTGTTTTGCCCTAAATTTTTAGCCTATTTGTAACTTATTAATATTTAATCAAATTTTTAAAGAGCAATTATTTTGGTTTTCTATAATCAAAATAACAATTAGCGAGCTAATGCAACGAACGCTTAAACACCGCTTTAGCAACACTTTGTTTTTGATGTAAAACTATCAAGATTATAACTTGTTGTTTTTCTATTTTATAAATAAGGCGAAATGATTTGGTGAACATTTCTAAGCAATCATTATCTGTTAAATTTAATTCGAGTGGTAAAAAATTTCAGAAAGAAGTCTATTGCCCGTACGCAACATATAATGCTGATAAATGATTTCTAAATTTTTATTAGCGTTGTCAGTTAAGGTTACCGTATAGCTAGCCACTATAACCCTCTACAGTTTCGTAACTCAGTTAGAATCATTTTTACATCATGTACGTTGCCTTGTGCGATATCTTTATCTCTCTGTGTGATCATTTTTAGCATGGCTAATTTTAGTTCTATATAAATAAATTTATTTAAGCCCATTACGTTCAATGGACTTAAATCCATCTTTAAAACCAAGGTACTGTGGCTTTTTCTTTACTCAGTCCGTAACAAGTAAACTCCCCTACTGTGGTCTCATTTACCTTTTTTTGGTCTATAAACAATCTAAATTGTTCATTTTTAGAAAGGCTATTTACATTGATAAAAGGCAGTTTAGTTTGTTCATCGTTAAAATTGGCATAATGTTGTATAGCTTGCTCAAACGTTTCACCTTTGCGTTTTGCTCTACGTCGAGCGAATCGAGATAGATTTGTTTTACATTGCTTTCGTTTTACACAAACAAATTCATTGACCTTTTCAGGCACGGCCTTTATTGACGAAATATGCGTGTGATCGCTAAACCTTTTCAACCAGTTGCTTATGGCTAATTTTGTTAGTAACTCTTCAGTCGGTGCAAATATTCGCAATGTATTGCCTAACAGAAAATCAGTTTTTTTATCTCCAGTTAAAGCGTATTTAGGAAAAGCTAAAGCAATGGCTGAACTGTTTTGTGCTATTTTGTTTTCAGCAAGCGCAATATGCACTTGTTGATACACCTTTTGCCAAATAAAACCGAGCGTGATTTCGGAGTCTGGCAGCAAGGTTATGTCGAGATAATATTTCATTTATCTTTCCTTATTTGAAAATAAGCCATGCTTACTTATCACTTTCACCAAAAACACCACCGCGTACTAAAATAGCCATGACATAATGTTCATCTTCAATTCGTTCAAGCTCGGCACCACGTGCCCACTTATCAAAAAAAGTATAAAAATCTTGCTTATCTTTTGGTGTACGGTATGCTTTACCTAAATTAGTTACCGCGCCATAAGGTTCAATGGCTATAGGCCCAGCGGTAGCTTCAGCGTCGTCAAATTCAGGATACCAAGTATCTATACTACGTAATGCATTACCTATTTTTTGTGAGTGTATGGCAGCTATATCGTTAACTGAATAAAGAATTTTACTCTTTTTCGTTTTGCTATTGCCTTTATCTAATACTAATTCTTCACTTGGGTAAACCTCTTGTGCTTTACCTACTTGTGCATAGCAATTAATTTCTAACATTAAAAAGTCATCTTCACTTGCAAGCGCTTTGGCGATTCGTTCGCCTAACTCGAGTACTTGACTGTCCTCACAGTTAAAATGCTTTGTACTAAATTGAGTTGCATCAAATGTCCATGTTTGCTGTGAGTCTTTATTAAGCGCTTTAATTTGTACTTCAACATTTTCTGCACCTACGCGGTTACGCCATAAAAAACGTGCATTAGCTAAATTAACTGCATAGCGTTTACCTAATTCTGTAAAACCTGTTTTACCCGTATAGTCACGAACAGCACTGCTATAACTTTGTTTAAATAATACATTGTTACAGGCTGATGGCTGTTGCACGCCACCCAAAACTTTTAAGGTAAAATGGAGCTTTAATGTATCTTGCTCTGGTGCAAGTGCACAAGCATCTACGGTTTGTAAGTTTGCTTTTTCTACTTCTGCATTAAGCTTTACAGGATCATTTTTTATCGCCGCTTTCAAACGATTAGAAATTGTACCTCTTACTGATTTTTCGATTAACTGTAGAGGTGTTGTTTCGTTACGATTTGCCCATTGAGTGCCATACATATAACCGTCTGATGGTACTAATTTTTTTTCAAATGCTAATACTGATGCAGTGTCTTGATTCTTAGCCATGATAATTTTCCTTTATATTTATCGTAAATTTTTAAGTTAATATTGTTATTCGTCGTTGTTAAAGTGTTTTCACTAAGTGTTAAGTATATAAATCAGATAAAACATCTTCGGGTGTAGATTGAGTCTTACCTTGTTGTTTACATAGATATAAGTTATTCGGTTTATCTGCTTGATAACGCCATAATATTTCATCAATATTTTTAATATTGTGCGGCATTTTAAACTCACCAAGCGTAACTACACTTTCAGCGAAGCAATGTGGTGTATTGGGGTCACGTTGATTTTTAGCTTCGCCAAGTTCAGTTAACCCATGAAAGCCTGTGGCAATAGGCACAAGCCAACCTTTAGCTTTTCGGTTACTTGACCAAGCAACCTTTTCATTACCTTGTGCATTAGTCTCAAGAACGCATTTATGATGGATAACCAAGTAATCAAGTAATGCATCTATCGCATCTTGCCCTTGCTCCATAGCATCAAGCATTAAATCTTGGCGTTCTATTAGTGCATAACCTGGCATTATTTTTCTGGTTAATGAGTGAATGTCGCTTGGGTTACCATTTTCTATTTTAAAAAATTCTGGCGTTTTAAATGATGAAATATCACCGCCTGCCATTTTCATACTGCTGTGCAGAATATGTGCTATTTTTTCTTTTACTAAGGTTTCATCATCTTTTTCAATACCACTATATTCAATCACTAACGATATATCTAAATGACAACGTGCTTCTTCAATAAACGCGCTTCTTGCTCCTGTTTTATCTAACGGGTTTCCTGTACCAATTATCGAATGAACATAATCTCCGTCACCTTTATGTGTTTGTAAGTCACAAGTATGACTAATAACACCTACCCCATTAAGTTTACTCTTAGTAAAGCCACTGGCATTTAATTTTCGTTGTAGAGCATGCACCGCGCCTAGCCATGCGGTCATCGCAGGAAAACCGATAGTAAAAGGACTAGAAAGGGCATTGGCGTTATGTACTTTTATATGTGGTAGTAATACTATTCTTTTTATATTACTCATATTAAAAACTCCCTATTTTGTTCTACAATATTGGCAAATAATAAGCGTTCTTCTTCACCAAGTTTTACCGCTTGTTTGCCTAATACTTTTTCATAACGACGACTGAACCAGCGTGAAATTTCATGTACTAAGGTGTCTAACCATTGCGCTTCATTTTCTCTTTGTTCAGTAAGTTCACTTCGTAACCAAGTTCTTTGGTGACTAGATAGGTTAGACGAATCTTCATGAAACTGAGCTTGAGAAACTGCGCGTACAGCCCACATCTTTTCAATAATTAAATCGATAACTTGTTGCAAGTAACGGTCGCGTGCCTCACGCATATTAATGTTGTTATGATCGGCTTGGAACAGTTTATGTAATGCTTTAAAAATATCGGCGTATTCATATTGTTGAAAAGATTCAACAAAGAAATCACTTTTAGGGAAATGAATATTTCGTTTTTCAATACTTGGCGGTATTGACGAAAGTAAATGTGCTTTACCACCATTTTGATTATTCAGCACACTGATATTTTGTGGTTTAGTGCCACCATAACCAATAGTAGTTAAGCCATATATTTCGCTATAGCCTTGTTCACTAAATTCATTTTTTCGTTTTTTATCACGTAATATTTTAACTTCTTCTGAAAAGCGTAATTTATCGAGACGTGATCGTAGTTCGTAAACTATACCTGAATTAGTTAGCAGTGACAGTTGGTGATAATCGCCATCAACAGGAAAATACACTTGTTTTATTTTAGAGCTAGTAATACTTTCATCAGCGCTTTCAACCATGGCTAAAAACCCCTTTTTAAGATTTTCATAGCTTTCTGATTTTATGGTTAACAAATTTTTTGCTAATTCGGTATCTTGTTCGATATGCGTTAGTAGCGTGGTACCATCTTCCATGTTTAAAGTTAAGAATTTATAAACATCAAGGGCTGCTGCATTTCCTAAAGCGTCTGTTGCAGCACTTACATTACCGGTTTTTAAAAAGCCATCAGCTGTATGTTCAATAATTGATAAAACAGAAGAGACATAACCATTTTTGTTTTTTCTGGCACTTGGATGGCTAAAAGTACAAGGATGTGTAGACATGGATATTTGGCCCGCTCTTTTTGCTGCATTAGGTAGCCATTCACTGAGTGAGAATAACTGTTCACACTCTTGTTCTGTTTCCTTTATTTCGTGTTCAAGCATTGATGTGGTGATTTTTTTCTTTAGCCATGCTTCTTTTCTTTCAGATAAGAAACCAGCTATTGCGGGGTCTAACATGTTCCACCTCCATTTTTATTTATTTTAACCAGTCCAAACTGGTCGTTATATTCAAATTCTATATTTTCTCGTTCAACAAAGTTTATTTCACCATAACGTAACGATACTCGCTTAGTTGATATTAACCATGGTTCGCTAATGTACTGCGGTAATAATGCTTGATAATTTCGTTCTAACCATAAATTTTGACGTTCACTTTCACTTAATTCGACATGACTTATATTCAGAATACCTTCACGATTTATAGCCTGATTGTTTTCATCTAATAATGTTTTACCTGCTTCATCTTTTTGCGTGAAATAACAGCTGTCACTATTCTCGTTATAAAAGAGGAATAAATTAATACTCGCTTCGCTTTGCCTAAATGGTGTAAGCACCTGTGGCAAAGCAGTTAAATACCATGTTTCGGTTAGATAACTTTGTAATGTGTTGGCACCAACACTTTTAAAACTGGTTAAATCATTCGCTGTAACTTTATGTTCAACGGCGGCTAAAGCTTGTCTTTCTGACGGTGGTAATCTTTGAATACGAGGAATTGCATTTAAGTTAGTTGATATTTGCTCTTCATTGATTAATTGAGTTAAATCATGAAATGGTAACCCTAATCCAGACTGACTAATTTTCTTATAATCGTCTTCATAACCCGGCTTGATAAAATATGCTTCACCAGCCTTATCATTCGATTTACAAGCTCTGATGTTATATTGCATTAAACCAATATTGGCTTCCTCAACACCATCACTGCGGTGTCTACGTACACGACCAGCTAATTGCACAATAGAGCGATAAGATGAGGGTTCTACAATTGCCCAATCAAAATCATGATCACGCCCTACTTCTTCGACTGGCGTTGCCACTAAAATAAAAATAACATTTTGTACTTTTCTATTATTTTTACTGATGGTATCAAGATGTTTACGAATAACAGGGTTAGATAACGCTTGCTGTTCGTCACCTTCTTTTTCTTTACGTTTTAGTACCGCATCAAGATGTTTTTCTTGTTCGTGGCGTAATAACAACACTTGTTGGCTGTGGTATGCCATTACTTTTACTTGGGTGTTTTCTGGGTACTGCACTTGTAGTAAGTATTTGGTTAATGCAACGCACGGTGAAATATTTGCCATTCGCACTACGCCAAAGGATATTTTTATCGATGTTTTTTTATCAACGCTGTGATGTTGCGCGTGCTTAGTTAAACTGGCTTGTTGTATGGTTGAGAAATATTGCGCTTGTTTTGTTTCTTCGGTTGATGCAACTTGATTAGCATTTTTTTGACTATTTTCTTCATTATCAAACAAGGCGCAAGGAATAATTTCTGCTTTTCGTTTAGCCACTTGCTGCGTTAATTTTTCAACACGTTTTTCAATAAAAGCACTGTGGTGTTGCTGATATTCTATTAACACTCTTTCACTGTTTTTAACGTTAATAGAATCAACATTTGTGCGAAATTCATCTATCCAAGCACAGCCAATTTCGGCATTAACTTGGTCGCGGCTATGACAAAAAACCTGCCAACCTTCTTTATAAGCATTAAAATACCCCATGGCTAAATCAGGTGGAATAGTGGCAGATGAGATCATCACTTTACGCCCTAACATGCCAGCTAAATGAATGAGTCGACCAATGGCGATTAAGTCATCACCGGTAAAATCGTCTATTTCATCTATCACCAAATCTGATGACATTAAACGCAAGCTTGGCAAAATATAACGGCCACCACGTTTGGTTTCTGTTGCTGCCATTAAGTGATCAATGGTACAAGCGAGCACGGGCGCGTATAAAAATTGTTTATCTCTCTCGCAGGTTAATACCGTACTTAATCCCTCTTCGGGTATGTCACAATCAAAATCAATAAACTCGTCTAATAAAGCTTGTTTTGATTCCGAGCCTAGTACCTCTTCGGTAACTTCATTTTGCTCGAAAGTTTGATTGTTGTTTGCGTCATTTGTTGAGTTATGTAGCTCGGCTACAGCTCTTGAGCCAATTAAAACGGCTAATTGATATTTTGTTAACCCAATACGATCTCGATATTCATCGCCTGTTTGTAAGGTAAGTGTACGTAAACCAAGGGCTAAAATGTAACGTAAACTTTTACCGTCAACTGACAGAGCACGCATAACTTTGGCATTGGCAAAAGTTTTACCACACCCTGTACTTGCCATGTTAACAGCAAAAAAACCAACGACTTTTTTGTCTTGTAATTTTTTCCATTCAGTAATTTTTGTTACCGCTTTGTCTTGCCACTGAAAAGCACTAGGACTTGACTTTCTTAGCACTTGAATATCTGTTGCTACAGGCGGCTCTTGCTCAAATGCGGGTAGTAAATGTGCTGTATTTAACGCATTTCTGGCAACGCCAACTAAATGTTCATCTAATTTTTGTTTGAACTCACCTGTTTCTCGGTCGGTATTTGCAAATAAGCCTGTAGTATCTTTCCACTGTTTAGCAGCATCTTGCGACGAATAAAAATGGTCGCCCAACATTAAGCATAAACGCGCATGGTGTAATACTAAGCGATAGCTGCCATCTTGCATGGCGGAGTCAATCAACGGTAAGCAATGCAACAAGCTATTCGACCAACGTTTTACCTGTTTTAGCCATTCGCTTGATTGTGATAAAAACCCGTGCGGAAATTCAAAACAATTTTTAACGCGCTTTTGATATTCTTGCTCATCTGGTTTATTCTCATAACCCCATTCTTGAGTAATACGTTTAAGCACTGTCGCTAAATCAGGAGACTCAACACCAAGCCATTTATTTCTCGTTTCTTTACGCTTATTTGAAAAATTAGGTAAGCGGTGATGAGATACTATTAACCAAGCAACCAATTTAGCCGCAGAAGGTAACTTATCTAGGGCGACCACTTGTGTTTCTTCTAATGCTTGTTTAAGTTTTTGCTCTGCAATATCACCATTTACTAAATCGTTCAGCCATGTTTTATCATCTCGTTTTTGAATAAAGGTATTGAGTAATAAAACTGAGATCCATTCGTGCCTTATAGGATCACCTATGAATTTATTTTTACTGTTCAGATTTAATTTTTCCTGAAACAGTTTCGACGCTTTTCCCCAATCATGAAATAGTGCTGAAATTGCGGTTAAAGATTTTATTAATGGCAAATATTTCCAATCATTCTCTATCTCACTATTTAATAAATTTTTTCTTGTGCTATTTACAGGAATCACACCTTCAACATTAAACTTACTCTTATTCCCCACCACCCACAAAAACTGGCTTCTTGCTCGTGAACGTATCCAATGGCAACTAACAGCAGTGCTTTTACTAGCGGTTTGGCGTAGCATTTTTTTAACTGTAATTAGGCCGTCTTCAGTGATTACGGTTTGCCAGGTATTATCACCTATTCTGTTGGCAAACGCGTCGAGTACTCGCCTTGTTTTTTTAAGGGCATTTTTTTCACATTGGCTTACAAACGTAACCATCATAATGAGAAGTCGCTTTGTCTATGTAATACACCATCTATTTCTGTTCTGAACAATTCAAGTTCATAAAACGGTGCGCAATAACTTGTCATTAAGTATTTGCCTCAATTGGTTTACTGGTATGATTTTGTAGTGCAATTTGTTTTACGGCATCAAACATATAATCTAATGCTTTGTGGTCGGTAAAGGCTTGCAATATTTGTTGTCTAAACTCTTGTTCTGTTGCATTTTCTTTCGCGCAAATAAACGCCCAAGGGAGCACTAATGCGTCTTTTATTAAGTCTGCCACATCAAACACTAAGGCACCTCGTCTAGTTTTACCATGCATTACGGCAAAACCATGCGGTATACCTAATACCCATAAAGTACAAGCAGCAAGGCCATAAGCTAAGTAATTACCATGGTTCAAGAAGTCATTACCTAAATCAGAGCTTTGGTGTTGTCGAGTAAAATTATCAAGTTGGTATTATTGGCAGCAAACTTATAAAGTGCTTTGGTGAGCTGTGCTTCAGTTAGTAATAAATCAGATTGTTTACTGGCGGCTTCAGTCCGTTTTGTAAAAATGGCCAATGAACTTTGAATAGCATTATCGGTTATTAAAAAACCATTTTGTTTAAGATCTTTATCTTTGCTCCATACTCGGGATAGGTATTCAATACGTAACGTTTGAAATTGTTTAGCTGCATTTAATCGTTTTTCGTCATCGAACCAGAATTGCATCCATCCGTGTAAATATTCAGTTGGTCGGTATTCGCTTTGAGGTGTCATCCATTCAATAGCGTGCTCTACATTATTTGCCATGTAAAGTGGTGTGCCACCACCGCCGCTAAAGCCAACAAGTACACCAGCTTGGCTTAACATGCGTACTGCTGCTTGGGTAATTGATGTGCCATTGCCTAAAAGCAAAACAGTAGTATTGGCAATAGGAATGTTAAAATATAAATTTTCTTTTTTTGCTTCTGTTAAATATAAAACCCTGCCATCTTTTTGCATTACTCGACAGTATTCTAGGTAATAAATATTAGCGCGTTTTGAATGGAGAATACTTTTTAAGTTTGATGGTGACAAATCGTCCATACGTACCTTCTTCTTGAATCCGTTCTATAGTTATTTTTGGTTGTTACTATTACTAACATGTATTTATAACGCTGTTTCAACATATCAAAACGTATATTGAGAAGCAATCAAAATTGTCCTGTACCATCGTCGGGCATTTGTAATACAACGGTTTGCCATGACACGTAGTTTCTGCCAAGTTTGTCTGCTTCTTTTGGTGTTTCTAGTTTGGTAAATAAATAAGCCAACATCAGTTGCTAAGCGTTTTAATTCATTAGCGTATACGTCAAACATTTTTCGGGTTTTGTCGTTGTCTTCTGTTTGGTCATATTGAAGCGAAATAACTATTATTCCGCCGAGTTTAAGTAAGTGCATGTATTAAAAATCAATTTTTTACTGACACGTTCTCTTATTTTATTTGTTAATAATGCATCACCCATTCATTGTACTTATTACTTTATATCCCGTTTACACTCAACATGCTTAAGTGATGCTTGCAAAGCATGCTGTCTATTTAAATAATGATGTTCTTCTGCTATTAAGGTTAAAACATGGAATTTAGCTAATTGTTGCCTTGTTTCTGTATTAGGGCAAACTAGTAGCACTTCACATTGGGCATCAAGAGCATCTTTTATTGCATTTTCGAGTGCTAACCCTACGGTTACATCAATCATAGGAACATCGGTTAAATCTAATATCATCACTTGGTAATTAGCTATACTGGCATGCTGACGTGATATTGCTTTCGATACACTAAATATCATAGGGCCAGATAAGTAAAAAAATAGCACTTTACCGTCTGCTTTATCTAACATTTCACGTTCGCTATGACTTAACGGTACAACATTATTATCACCATCGCTAATAGCCTTCACTTTACGTGCTTGTACTTTGCTTAATTTGTCTATAATAATAATGTTAGAAATGAATACGCCTAGCCCAACGGCAGCGATTAAATCTACAAATACCGTGAGTAACATTACCCCATACATAATTACCATGCCTTGAATGCTGACTTTATGTGCGCGTTGAATAAAACTCCAATCTAAAATATTTAAACCTACGTAAACGGCAATACCTGCTAATACCGCCATTGGAATAGGTTCAGTTAACCCGCCTGCCACTAACACCACTAAGGCCAGTACAATAGCGCGAACCATACCTGAAATAGGACTTCGGGCGCCTACTTGTATATTGGTTACTGTGCCCATAGTAGCGCCTGCCCCCGGTAAAGCACCAAACAAACCTGAAATCATATTGGCAAAACCTTGACCACGTAATTCTTTGTCTGAATCATGTTCTTTACGGGTCAATGAATCACCAATAACAGCGGTTAGCAGTGTGTCAATACAACCTAACGTGCCTAAAACTAACGCATCTATTATCATGGTGGTAAACATATCTGCATTAAAATGAGGAATTACAACAGAGGGTAAACCCGCGGGTATTTCACCTATTCGGCGAATGCTGTCTGTATCAAACAATAAAATAGATAAAAGTGTCACAGCAACCAATGCAACTAATTGTGCAGGAACGTATTTTCGGTATTGTTTAGGAAAGTAAATTAATACAGCTAACGTTAATACGCCTAGAAATAGTTCACTAAATACGATGTTAGACAAGGTATCAGGCAGCGCAGAAATTGTACCTAAAACACCACCAGCTGGTGCTGAATGCCCTAACAATGGAGAGATTTGCAAGATAATTAATATAACACCTATGCCAGACATAAACCCAGAAATAACACTGTATGGCATTAAAGTAACATATTTTCCGAGTTTCAACGTACCTAACAATACTTGAAAAGCGCCAGCCATCATTACCACAGTGAACGACATTGCCATACCTGTTTCTGGGTATTTTGCCATCATACTGGTTAAAACAGCCGTCATGATGACAGTCATTGGCCCTGTTGGCTCTGAAATTAGTGACGTTGAACCTCCAAACAGTGCGGCAAAAAAACCGACCATAATAGCACCCCAAAGACCTGCTTCAGCTCCTGCGCCAGAGGCAACACCGAAAGCAAGTGCCAATGGTAAGGAAATAATAGCAGTGGTGACACCACCAAAGATATCACCTTTTAAATTTACATTTTCAAAACGATTACCAAGCAAAAGAAAAGCTCCTGTATGAAATATTCAATAAGCGGGACTTGTGTATTTCATAACCCACTTATTACAAACAATTAAAATGCATTACTTTGAATAATGCCATTTGTTGGCTAATTTTGCCTTGGGTTTTGTCAATAAAATTAATATAACCTAGTTTTATTAGTACTTTCACCGTGTCGTTGTACAATGTATAAAAACAAAGTGATTACTATACTATGAATATGAGGTGAAAAATTCATAACTCGTTTACGTTGCGATTTATTAACAAATAGTGAGGGAATATCGCGTTAAACCCTACAAAAATTTAACAGCAAAAATTCCTTTAATTAATTGATTATCAGTTAGCTAGGCTCTGTTAGTTGAGATGTTTTAATTAACTTGATATGTTACGTCTACGTTCGTCTCTTACCATACGTTTAGTCAAATACTTAACGATATTCGATATAACTAAAAGAAGAAGTTATGGCCACTTTATTTAACAAAGAAATGCAACAGCGTTATTTTTTACAATCCCACCATAGTTTTGGTCGGCTTAAAAATTCGGTAAATACTTTTATTGATGATTCATTTGTTTCTAAGGTTCATGCTTTTATTGAATGGAACGATAGATATTGGTTATTACGTGATGTTAGCAGTAATGGTACGTGGTTAAATGGTAATAAACTAAGCCGAAACCAAGTAGTTCAACTAAATGTTGGTGATGTGATAAATTTTGCTAGTAACTCAAGTAATGCGTTTGAAGTATTTGATATTAAGTCTCCATGTGATTGCCTTGTTCCTATTGAGCATAATAGCGAAGTAATTGAACTTGAGTATTTTCATTTATTACCAAATCAAGAATCCCATGAAATTTTACTGCGTTATAACAATCAATCCTGTTCTTGGTGGCAAGAAGTATTGGATGATGATTTGAGTGAGTCTGCAACGCCTATGGAATTGCGTAATCAAGAATATATTATATTTAACGGTTTAAAATGGCAGTTACAAATAAATCGCCCACTAGCTGAAACACAAATAGTGAAACCAAGTGTCACCTCACTTAATGAGCTAACATTTATTTTTCAAACAAGCCTTGATGAAGAAAGTACGCATCTTGTTATACAAACTGGCGACAGAAATATAGACCTGTTAGTACGTAGTCATCATTACCTCACACTATGTTTAGCACGACAACGAGTGAAAGATATAAAAGCAGGATTTGATAATAGCGAACAAGGATGGCTTTATGCAGAATCATTGGCTAAAGATTTAGGCGTAGATGCCAGCCACTTGAATATCCAAATTTATCGCATTCGTAAACAATTTGTAGAAGCACTCAATAACACCTGCGAAACCAGTAATATTATTGAGCGTAATACAGGGAAAATACGTTTAGCATCAAAATTTTTTAAGATTATAAAAGGCGATAAAGTTGAATACGATACTCGTTGTCAATAACCAATAAATTATTTAAAGCCTTACAGGTAGTTAAACAGTAATCAAAACGTTTAACTATTTTTTGTTATTTAAAAAACAACATCATTGATTTAGGAAGTCTGTGTAGCTTAGACAACGCTGTATTGATTTTTCTAATAATGGGCTGCGGCCTTTCTGGTTGTGCTAATAAATTTCGGTTTGCATTGCTCATTAATTTGTCTTGGCTATACACATCAATAATAGTCGTTACGCGAGTAGGAATTGGTGACTTGCCTTGTCTTTTGGGTTCTGTATTAATTTTTGCAGTCACATCATTACGTTCAGTTCTAGTGAAAAAACAGTACAAAGAGGTATTGTTTACATGCTCAATTTTTAAGTTATTTACTAGTGTATTATGAACAAGCGCATTAGAGGTATGCTCTTCAGGCGTTACCTTAGTGTTATCTAGACGTTTGCTCATTGTATTCTCCAATCTATCCATATTGTGTTGCCACCTATAGATAAACACTTATGAGTAAATCTATAAAACTTGGCAGTTATTGCATTTAAACTATGTACTATCATATCGACATGAAAGGTATATTGACCATTACACGGCATTACACGGTAAATCTAGCAATAGAGATTTAATTGCGAGAGCAGATTCCATCAACTATAAACGAAAAAACCGCGACTCGTTAAAGTTGCGGTTTTCTAAAATGTGGCAGTGAATCCAGATTTGAACTCTACTCAAAGGTTTAGCGCTACAAACCCAGTCTCTTTTTCCATAAACCCTGAAAAGAAAAACCCCGTTAATCTTTCGGTTAACGGGGTTTCTTGGAATGTAGCGGTGAATCCAGATTTGAACTCTACTCAAAGGTTTAGCGCTACAAACCCAGTCTCTTTTTCCATAAACCCTGAAAAGAAAAAACCCCGTTAATCTTTCGATTAACGGGGTTTCTTGGAATGTGGCGGTGAGATAGAGATTTGAACTCTAGAAGGGCTACAAACCCTTGCCGGTTTTCAAGACCGGTGCTTTCGACCACTCAGCCATCTCACCTGAAGTAAACAAGTAGCAAAACAATGCTTGCTTGAGAACGAGGCGAATATTAAAGTCTCGCTAACCGCTTGTAAAGTACTATTTTACAAATTATGTTAGTTTTAAGTTTGTTTGCTAGAAAATTAAGCATCTTGCTTTTATTTCAAACAAGAATATATGCAGAACGAGGAGTTTTTTATGAGTAAACCTGAGCATAACAATACAGTGTGTCGGTGCCCTTGGCTTGATATGTCAAAACCCGATTACGTTGCTTATCATGATGATGAGTGGGGTGTACCTGTTTATGATGATCACAAGCTATTTGAGTTTTTATGCCTTGAGTCTGCACAAGCGGGGTTAAGTTGGTATACCATTTTAAAACGTCGGCAAGGTTATCGTGATGCGTTTGCTAACTTTGATGTAAATATTGTGGCAACATTTGATCAAGACAAAGTTGAGCAACTTATGCTTAATTCAGCCATTATTCGTAATAGAGGTAAAATTAATGCGGCAATTAATAACGCAAAGTTATTTATTGAGGTTCAGCACGAGTTTGGCAGTTTCAGTAAATATATGTGGGGGTTTGTCGGTAATAAAACTATTGTTAATGAAAATAAAACATTAGCTGATTTTCCTGCCACAAGTGCTGAATCTGATGCGTGGAGTAAAGATTTAAAAAAACGTGGCTTTAAATTTGTTGGTTCTACTATTTGTTATGCACATATGCAGGCCTGTGGTATGGTGAATGACCATAGTTTGGATTGTTACAAACGGAAACACATTTTAGAAAAATATCAGCAATTGTGAGCTAGCTATTTGAAAAACACCATGTCATAATATGTCACAAGGTCGTTAACGATTGTTTAGCCAAATAACTTGAACTTTACGTAAATGCCCTTATCTTAGCTTATATAAAGTTATTATCATTAAGTTTTAAAGGAAGTTTTATGCAAACTAATATGAATTTTCAAACAGCAAGTAAAAGCTCAGCTATTGAAATAAACAAAGTATTGAAAAATACTTATATGCTTTTATCAATGACGTTAGCGTTTAGTGCGGTAACTGCTGGTGTTTCTATGGCAATGAACTTGTCTCACATGGCAGCGCTTGTCATGATGCTAGTTGCTTTTGGTTTAATGTTTGTTGTAAACAAAAAAGCCGACTCTGCTAGTGGTATTTATTGGATATTTGGTTTTACTGGGTTGATGGGTGCTTCGCTTGGGCCAATGCTTAACGCGTACGCTGCAATGCCTGGTGGCCCTGCTATTATTATGCAAGCGCTTGGTGGTACTGCATTAATATTTTTTGCCTTATCAGGTTATGCATTAACCAGCAAGAAAGACTTCTCATTTATGGGTGGCTTCTTAATGACAGGATTGATTGTTGTATTAGTTGCAAGTTTAGCTAATATTTTCTTTCAAATCCCTGCCCTTTCATTAGCCGTAAGTGCTGCGGTTATTATGTTAATGTCTGGTTTGATTTTGTTTGACACAAGCCGTATTATCAATGGTGGTGAGCGTAATTACATTAGAGCAACTGTTTCATTGTATTTAAATATTTATAATATTTTTGTTCACTTACTTCACCTTTTAGGTGTATTTGGTGGCGATGATTAACACAAGGTATTTTATTCCTTACGTTAAGCTTAAGCTAATTCGCTTTTAGTCTCCAAAAAAAACGTTATAATATCAAGCCTCGCCAACGCGGGGCTTTTTTATGTTCTTTTTTATGTTTATTGATAAAACTCAAATAGAGATTATTTTAGTGAAGACACTAGCCGTTATTGTTACCACACCACCATATAGTAATTTAAGTGTTACCGCGCTTGATTACATTGAAACAGCCCTTAAAACAGGTGTTGAGGTTATTGGTGTATTTTTTTATCAAGACGGTGTTATGCATGCTAGCACAAGTGTTCAAATTGCCAGTGATGAGTTTCAATATCTGCCCTGCTGGCAACGTTTATACAACCACTATAGTTTACCACTACATCTATGTATTACAGCAGCAGAAAAGCGCGGTATTAGTGATGAACATATACAGAACATTCATCCTATTTTTACCGTTTCAGGTTTGGGAGAGCTAGTTGAGTTATCATCAAAAGCTGATCGAATGGTGCAGTTTTAATGGTTAAATCAATAATTAAATCCTTAGCCATACTCAATAGTAAGGCACCCTACGGTAGTTCGGCAGGCAAAGACGCATTGGATATTGCCTTAGTGTTTGGCTCGTTTGAGCAACCCGTGTCGTTATTTTTTCAAGGTGACGGGGTATGGCAATTAGTGCAAGGGCAAAACGGTGCTATTGTCGCAGTTAAAGATTACCTTAAAACATTTGCTGCGTTTGAGTTTTACGATATTGAGGAGATATATGTTTGCCAAGCCTCGTTAATTGAACGCAACTTAGCCGATACCTTTCACATTGAAGCGGTACAGGTATTAGGCTCTGAAGCCTTTGCAGCGCAATTGACTTCTCATCATACTATTTTAAGGTTTTAGCATTGTTATTTTTTAGTTTTTCGGAAACCCAACTATGACTACTCTTCACATTGTTCGTCAAAGTGCTTTTACTACGAATGATTTCTATCAATGTATACAAACACTGGGCAATAAAGATTGCATTGTTTTTGCTGATGACGGCTGTTATAACCTACAGCATTATTTAATTAATACCATGAACACCGAAAAGAATAAAAACATCCAATTAATGGTGCTATCTTCCCATGCACAAGCACGCGCTATCACGATAAATACAGAGCTTTGTACTGAAATTGATATGACAGCGTTAGTGTCTCTTACCTTTAATAACGACAGAGTAATAACATGGCAATAAAATTTAATGGTAATGAAGTGGCTACTGACCAGCAAGGTTACTTGTTAGATTATACCCTTTGGGAAGAAGCGTTAGCCAATGAAATTGCGTTGCAAGATAACGTTGTATTAACTGATGCACACTGGGAAGTGATTCATTTTGTTCGCCAATTTTATCTCACTTACAATACTTCTCCAGCAATTCGTGCGTTAACTAAAGCAATGAAAGCAGAGTTTGGCGAAGAAAAAGCCAGTAGCCGTTATCTGTTTCGTTTATTTCCTGATGGCCCAGCAAAACAAGCAACTAAATATGCTGGCTTACCCAAACCTAAACGGTGTTTGTAACAGTTATGTATTAAAAAAGCGCCACACAAAAAATGTTGGCGCTTTTAAAATAATGACTTAGCTTATGCTTTCTAAGTTAATAACTACTTAACAGGTAATGTAGGTACAGTAATACCTGCCATTTCAAGCATAACACGTACAACTTGACAGCTATAACCAAACTCATTGTCATACCATACATATAACACAGCGCGATCACCATCAACAATTGTTGCTTGTGAATCAACAACACCCGCATAACGTGAACCAACTAAATCGGTTGACACAATTTCACTTGAAGCAGTGTAATCTACTTGGTTTTGTAAATCAGATTTCAATGAAATTTCACGCAAGTAATTGTTCAAACTGTCTTTATCTGTCGATTTTTTCAAGTTTAAATTCATAATAGCCATGGAAACATTTGGCGTAGGTACACGAATAGCATTACCCGTTAATAAACCTTTTAATTCCGGTAACGCTTTAGCAACCGCTTTTGCAGCACCTGTTGTACTAATAACCATATTTAATGGCGCACTACGTCCACGACGTGGTGCTTTATGATAGTTATCAATTAGGTTTTGATCATTAGTATAAGAGTGAATCGTTTCAACATGACCATTTTTAATACCAAATTCATCATTCAAAGCTTTTAGTACAGGTGTTATTGCGTTGGTAGTACAACTTGCTGCCGACACAATGTTATCTTCTGGCAAAATCATATTATGGTTAACACCATAAACAATATTTTTTATGTCGCCTTTAGCTGGCGCTGTTAGTAATACTTTAGCAACACCTTTAGATTGTAAATGTTGCCCTAAGCCTTCTTCATCAGACCAAATACCTGTATTATCAACAACAAGCGCGTTTTCAATATCGTGCTCAGTGTAATCAACTTCTGACGGTGAATTAGCGTAAATAACTTTAATAAAAGCACCATTTGCTTTAATTACGTTGTTATCTTTATCAATGGTAATACTACCATTAAAGGCACCATGTACGGAGTCGCGACGTAACAAACTGGCACGTTTTGCCAAATCGTCACCGCCTTTACTTGGACGTAAAACAATAGCACGAAGGTTTAATTTGGCGTTAGGGCCTGTTTGTTCTATCAATAAACGGGCTAATAAACGGCCAATTCGACCAAAACCATATAAAACAACATCTTGGCTAGCCGCTTTATCTTTCGCACCACTCACTGCTGTTAGTTCTTTTTCTAAATATTGATCAATTGACAAGTCATTTGACTGCCCTTGAAATAAGTAACGATATGCTAATTTGCCCACATCAATACGCGCTGGCGATAATTCCATTTTGCTGAGTGCTTCTACAAATGGAAAACTTTCACGTAATCGTAATTTTCTCTCTTCATGTAAAGCGACAGATTTATGCGCTTTAATAATATCAATAGGAGAAGCATTGAGCAGTGGACGACCATAGACAGATATTTCAATACCTTTATTTCTAAATAGTTGACCAATAATGGGTTGCATATTTTCTGCGAAGGTTTGGCGTTCTTGCCAACTTGTTTGATATTCTTCCTCAAGATGAGACGTCATTAGTTAAGCCTTATATTTCAATCAATTGAACGATAATTTACTGTAATCATAATAATCTAATTATTAAAAATAAAAAACTAGACTATGGTAGAGGTTTATTGCGCGCATATTGTAATGCAAGACGTAATAATTCTCTATAGGTTACAAAAATATTTATTGATAAAAATCATATTAAATGGGCTGAAAAGTTAAGCTGAGCGAGTTTACGCAGTATCTTTTACCCGTGGGCTTAGGACCGTCATCAAAGACATGACCAAGATGAGATTGACAGTGCTGACATTGAATTTCAGTACGGATCATGTTGTGGCTTATATCATCTAAATAAGCCACATTGCCGTCAATAGACTCATAAAAACTTGGCCAACCGCAGCCCGCATCAAACTTATGTGCGCTTTCAAATAACGGTTTGTCGCAACAGGCACAAAGATAAGTACCTGCGAGCCAATGATCATTATAAATACCCGTAAAAGGGCGTTCTGTAGCAGCAAGTCGGCACACTTTGTAAGCTTCGTCACTGAGCTTTTTTTTATAATGATCGTTCATAGTAATTACTCCAAACTTTAAAATATACGTTAGCGTATTAGATTGATGATATTAGGGTTTGTTGATCTTTGCTGATTATTTTTGCAGCAGTTTATACCAATTTGATTAAATTTCTTCCCAACTCAGAGCTTCATTAGCGGGCTTAGAACAAGGAAAATTGATTAAACATAGTTACTCTATATTTCTTCAATTTTGCGATGTTATCAGTTTGCTAATGAGCTCCCAAAGGG
>NZ_JBHFOM010000007.1:0-135784 GCF_053543955.1 Colwellia sp. E150_009 | reverse complement strand
GTTGCCCGCATGAAAGACCAAATAGAGCCTCTCTTTACGCAAGTGTTAATGATATGTGACAAAGAAGGTTTGATAGGTCGCAACATGTTTGCCATTGATGGCTGTAAGTTAAAATCAAATGCGAGTAAAGAATGGAGCGGCACATTCGACGAGTTAGGTCGTAAAAAAGCAAAGCTAGAGCGCGCGAGTAAACGAATTATAGCACGCCACCAATCACAGGATGGTCTGGGTGAGGAGTTAATTGAACAGGACTTAAAACAAAAAGAAAAGCTGGATAAAAGTGCAGAGAAAATTACTGAATTTTTAGCCACACATCAAGAAAAAACAGGCAGTAAAGGCAAGCCGGTTAAAAGTAATATCACCGACCCAGACAGTGCGAAAATGACGACGTCAAAAGGCACCATTCAAGGCTATAACGGCATTGCGATTAATGACGATAAACACCAAATTATACTGCAAGCACAAGCGTGGGGCTCAGTGGGCGAACAACAAACCTTACAGCCAGCCGTTGCACAATTAAAAAAACAACTTGTTAAACTCAATACAAAAAAAGAAGTAGATAAACACACCATCAAATTCACCGCAGACAGCGGATTTAACAGTGAAGTGAATCTTGAGTTTATGGCACAAAGTGGCTTTGATACTTATATTGCAGATAACCAGTTTAGAAAAAGAAATCCACTATTTAAAGAAAGCGAAACTTATGAAACAGCGCAAGAAAAGCGGCGGTTAAAGCGCAGTAAAGGCAAGCCACGGTTATTCACCTCAAATGATTTTCATTATGATGAAACAACGCAAACTTGCCGATGTCCTGCAGGCAATGAAATGTGGCGAAGCGGGATAAACGTCAATAGCTTCAATCAACAATACACACGGTTTTGTGGTTACTTAAAGGATTGCAAAAGTTGCCCACTGCAACAGCAATGTATGAGAAAACCGCCAATAAAAACAGGGCGGCAAGTTCAGTTTAAAAATGATGAATCGTGTAAACAGCTAAGCTACATTGACAAAATGAAGGTTAAAATAGACAGACCAATTGGTCGACGACAATACAGTAAGCGATTAGGTGCTATCGAGCCAGTGTTTGGCAATATTACCGTCAACAAAGGCATGAATAAATTAACCTTACGCGGTAAAGATAAAGTAAATACCCAATGGCAAATGTATTGTCTTGTTCATAATATTGAAAAGTTAAGAAACAATCTGCATTAAGGGTTAAAAGCCCAACGCCACATCATATAACCTTCTATAACACTTAATTATCAGACGTTAATCCACTAATTCGTTAAGTTAACGATGTAAAAATAAAATTGTCAAAAACGTAAACGTTTTTGATTGTTAAAAGAAAACAATCCAGTTAGAGTATTTAAATTAATAAATAATATAAAAACGAGTTATTCTACAAGCTCGTTAGTTTAACCGGCAAATTCGCCACATTAAATATGGATATTTTATGAGACTATTTTTAATAATACTTACAACTTTTACATTCACCGTACACGCTGATAACTCTAATGTTTGGGCTGAGTGGGGTGCTGGAGGGGGGAATGACCTTATTGGTTATTCAATGAATTTAAAGTTGGGAGATGAAAGTACTAATTGGGCGATAGAGTTGGGCTATTTAGAAGATTTTCAAGTCTTTTCTTATGTAGAAGACCGTAAAAATGGAGGTACTGCTGATATAAAAATGACAACTTTAGGGCTAACTAAAAATTGGAATAATATTGGAAGCTGGGGTTATAAAGAAGCAGGTATTGGGCTTGGAATTGTTAAAGGGACTTGGGCAAATGATTGTTCAAGGGAAGATAGCGGTAATACTCTTTCTGGTAGGCATGATGTTTGTGATATATCAGATGGTATTAGGTTCGGAATTCCTATGCATGCATCGGCAGTCTTCGGCAAGTATTTGGGTATAGGTATTACTGTAAAAGCTTTTCTAACAACTGAAAACACACATGCAGGTATCATGATAACTATCCCTATCGGCGATTTCACAAACTAGATATCATCAAGGTTAAACTAACAAATAAGAATAGGTGTCGCGTCAGCCGACACCTTATTCGGGTGTTGAACAAGCCCGAAGCGCTACTTATAGTGTAAATAGTGATTTATTTGTTGAAGGGATTGCAAGCCAATACTTGATCGCAAGACGCACGAAGTTAAGACGTAAAATATCAGGGATTTTTCGTCGGTTTATTGCATTACTGTTTCCTATTTTTTCTTTAACCTCCTATTTTAATCATTCATTTTAGCCATTATCCTTGTTGTATTCGCCTTTCGGCTACCTCGTTCGCGTGATACCAATGCAGTGCATTTTATGTTGGCAACATGGGCAAAGGCGAATAGCGCGATTTGGCCTCGTTTCTTCGGTTGTTGGTGTCAGCCAATTATGGTTGGGCATTAACATAATTGAATAAGCAAATGCAGTTTTTTAGCCCTTGACGCTAACACCCTATAATCACGCACGTGTTGTAATCCTTTCGGTAACACATGTTGCAGTATCAGCAGTAAAAACTTGAGTACTAAATTAACAAGGAAAATTAACAAGGACACCCACTCTAATTATTCACGCTAGCTTACGGCTAACCTTTTTAAACATCAGCTTATTTCGAGACAAAATAAAATTTATGGCTTGGAAGAGGGAAGGTCTGTCTTGATATTTAGATTGGATGTCCTTTTAAATTTTTTTGATTGTTAAAAGAAAATAATCCAGTTAGAGTATTTTGATCAATAAATAATATAAAAACGAGTAATTCTACAAGCTCGTTAGTTGTCTTTATTTTGGAGGGAAATTCTGCTTTTGGTGTAAAACTCGCATTATTCTTATCGTATCACCATCGACCCAGTAAGAAACAATCATTGATATTTCAGGAATGATTAGTACTCTTCCACGAAAAATGTCTCTTTTAACACCCATTAGTGGGTGTTCTAGCAAGTTTTCAACTTTGGCTTCAATAGTTTGATCAGTTTTTTCTGCTGCAATTGGATTAAAATCAAAAAGGAATTCAAATATTTTTTCACGATCGTTTAGTGATTCTTCTTCCCAAAAGATCATAATTTATCTTTATTACGGATTTTTTGCTTTCTTGCTTCCATCAATGTTTTTGCTTCATCATGTACAATAAAATTAGCTTTTCCGTTATCAAACTTGTCAAAGGCTGCATTGATTTGTTCCGATAACCATGCATCATGGTTCATAGATTTTCTCTGTTCTTCTGCTAAATCTTCTGCAAGTTCTCGGCATGCATCGCTAAGAGTACGACCTTGGCTTTCTGCCATTAGTTGCGCTAAACGTTTCGTCTCTTCATCAACTCTAAATTGAATTCGTGCGTCCATAATAAGTTACCTTAAATAAGTGGTGTACTCACAAATGTTAGCACTACAGTTGTTCCAAGGCAACTAACAAATAAGAATAGGTGTCGCGTCAACCGACACCTTATTCGGGGGTTGAATAAATTAACAAAAAAATTAACAAGGACACTCACTCTAATTACTCACGGTAGCTTAAAGCTAACCTGTTTAAACACTAGTTTATTTTATTTAGGTGAAATACTAGTACTTTATTTAAGCCATAATGAAGCATTGTGGCGCTTAAGTACCGAGCGAATCAAGCACTATTAGCGCTTGAAAAAATAATACACATGCCGCAGATTTGAGTTTACTTATCATTTCCGTTTTTATTGAGTAACAATATAATGAGCATCATCGCAAACAGTGAAACAATACTGACTTGCAACGAGCCGCTAATTTTCAAACCTAAATTACTGCCGTTTATTATATCAAAAATATCCTTTAATGCGCCGACCGATATTAAGCCTATTGTAATTGATATTATGCGCGTAAATCGCTTGCTGTTTCGTGTGCGTATTTTTTCATAGAGTTTAGCGTTTTCAGAAATAATTTCATCTTGCCGATATTGAATTTTACCTAATGTTTTTTGTGTACGTAGGTGAAGTTTATCGAAATCCATACGGTCAAAAACTTTATGAATAAGGCGTGTATGATCAGGAAAAGTCATCATGCTTCCTGCACTGATCAACTCTAGTAGCCAATGAGCATCATGAGTAAACTGCTTTAAACAGTTACTTTCAGCGGTAAGCTTTTTAACTTGTTCTTTTAGTACCCTTGCAGACAGTTTTTTACCGTCAAGTTTCTTGGCTGAATTAGCTTGACTCACTCTGAGTTGTTTATCGAGTAATTTATTCGTTAGATGGAATAGGTTATTGATAGCTGCCGCCACATTTATCATTTCTAACGTTTGTTCTAGCACCCAATTAGGTTGTTGTAATAACCCTATAACACACTCATGCTGATTAGTGTAAAAAAATTCGTCGTTGTTAAAGCAATCCTGATTCAAATTGTCAGTGGCTGAGGGTAGGCTTCTAAGACACCAATCATCAACAGCACTGCGTAGTTCACGTTGTGGTAGTATAAATACAGGATAAGCAAAATGTGATTTAAGCGACTTTGCCGTCATCGGGATATTGTTACCATCAACATGCTCTACAATGCGATCTAGCAATGTTGATACGAACCGATTTTCAGTTTTATTAAAGCTGAGAATATCGCTGATGGGATGTTCATAGTGCTCGAAAGTACTATTGAGTATTGAGGCCAGTTCGGTAAATCGCTTTTCGGCAAATTCTTCTAATAAACTGACGTCTTCATTGTGCCAGCGCATTTGCTGATCCATCGCAAAAGGGGTGCCAAGAGACATAGCATGTCGAACACCGCTGCCGCTGATACCATCAAGATCGGCTTTTAGGTTTAATGCAAAAACGCCCATTGGATAATAAATTAATTCTACTGCAAAACTTAACGAGTTGTCACTGCCGTTTTTATTACGAAATGGCATGGTTAAATCAGGTAATTGCCATGAATATATATTTTCAAATTCTCGGGCAATGCCAGCCCAAATATCATTGAGCATATTGCGCAGTGGAATATCTGCACCCCACTGTTCAAGATAGAGTAGATGAGATTTTGGGGCGTCAGTAATAATATTAGATAACGACTGCAACAGCTCATTTATAATGATGTGATTAACGCTAGCAAAGTATGAAATGGTGATTGAACCACGATCAACAAACAACTCACCCGTGCCTGGGGTTCTATTTTCGCTAAAAAAGCTTAATGGTGGCCATAGCGCTTCTAAATCGGTCGACATGATATATTTACCGTAAGATGTCAACGCCTGTACCGCGGCAAGAAACTTAGGCCGTAATTTTGCCATATTTATAGCCATTGCTGTCGGATCATCCCATCGCATTTTTAAAAGCTGAGCAATTATCGCCACACCTTCGCTATAATACTGGTATGAACTGAACTCTTTGGTAAAATACTCTGTGTATAATTGGCATTCAAAGGAGCTTAGCTCAGTCTTTAGCACTGCTATTTCGGCTAAATTGCTTTGAATATTTTGCGTCGCTTCAGCCATTAAATATTCTTGACTAGTGTATATGCCTCGGTCGATATTACAAATATCAATTTGAATTCTAGCGAACTTTATTAGTGCCTTAATAATACCCGAACTTGGTAGTGCTTCAAGGGGGGTAATACTTGAGCGAATTAGCATTTCTGCATGGCCATACCTATTGCTTTCCTCAACATCGTGACGCGCATAGCTATAACAGGTACAAAACATTAATAAAAGTACGTCGTTTTCAATGTTTTTTAATTGCGTGAGGGATATTTCTGGCCGTTCATCTAATTGCTGAATCATGTTAAATGCATCAGAATTTTGGTTTTGTAATTGTTTTTTTGCCCAATGAAAACATGGCTCAAAATTTTCTGAACGGATAAATTCAAAAAACGTTGTTAAAATAGACTGCTGTGAGGTATTTTGCTCAAAACTCATAAACCCACCTTTTAAAGAATACATTTTCGCTGTTGCTCTAACCTTGGATCGTCAGGGCTTAAGTAATAACTCTCACAAAATATATGATTAACAAGTTTCCATAGTTGCGCTTTAGAAAGGGCACTTTGTCCTGTTTTTAAGTAGAGCATTAATGCCATTGGAGTTGAATGCATATCATCATAATGCGGTGACTGGTATTTTATCTCTAATGTAGTAAAGCCTAACTGATTATAGAACCGCTCTGGTTCGGTCTCGGCTTCTACTAATAACCAATTTAGATCGGCATTTTGGTTAAAAAAATCAAACAATTCTTGACACAATAGTGTACCTAACCCTTGTCCTTGATGACTCGGAGCAATAAATAAATAAGCTAGCATGGCGAATTTATAAGGTAGATAAACTTCTGTTAATGACATACCTATGGTTTTATCGCCATCGTAAACCACTATACAGCGTGAATTACCGCTATTAATTGCCGATTCGATACTGGATATTGATTCCCTTTCCCATTCTGGAAATATTTTACAATATAACGCCATAGCGCTTTCCCATAACGGGCCAACGGTTTTGGTAAGTTGTTTAGTTTGCATAGCTTTCTATGTTATTTTTCTTGAATAATACCTAATGTTGCTATTATTATCGACCTTATTCAGTTGTTCGCGTTAATAATATCATCGTTTATCTGCCATTCAAGTTAAGCTAATGAAAAGTATGTTATGTTTGAAATAAGTAAAACACTGTGTAAAACGCATAATCACCTGTTAAATAAGGAAAAAATTGTTTTTTACTGCTTTATCGCTATTTTAACCATCTAATTTATTGCCTGTTAATTGGGTATTATACTTATTAAGGAGTTTACGTTGGTTTCAGGTTACAAAACTAGTTCAGATTTAAAAGATATGGATTTAACTGTAATACATGATTTTATATCTAGTTCTTATTGGGCTAAAGGTATTCCAATAAAGACAATGGAAAAAGCTATAAATAATTATTTATGTTTTGGCGTTTTTGCACAAAGCGGTAAGCAAGTGGCTTTTGCTCGTATGGTTACTGATTCTGCAACATTTGCATACTTAGCTGATGTTTTTGTATCGAAAGAGCATAGAGGTAAAGGTTTAAGTAAGTTGCTCATGCAGGTTATTGTTGCGCACCCTGATTTGCAAGGCATTAGACGTATGGCACTTGCTACAAGTGATGCACATGGTCTTTACCAGCAGTTTGGGTTTAAAGCGTTAAGCTCTCCAGAATCTTTTATGGAATTACACCAACCAGATGTGTATAAATAAGAAATTTAACGAGGGAGGATCACAAATAACCGCTGGTTGTTGCTTGTGTCTCGCTATTTTGCTCAATAATTTTTAGCCTCTGAATGAGGCATGAGTAATCAATGTGGGGTCAATATGTCATCTATTCCTGAGAAAGATTGGAAGTTATTTCGTAAATTGCAATCAGAATTAACAGCCAAAGCTTGTGAGATAATTTTTAGGCAAGTTAATGATATTGCAAATGAACGAGCTGGTAAGGAACATCAATCATATTTGGATTTATACCGACTGATTGAAACAGAAGATGCCAAAATAGCTGAAATGTTTAACAATCCAACTCGCAATAATGTGATATTAAAGATTGTTTCATTGAAAAAATATGATGTGTTAAGTATTGAGCAGTTTCAAATGTTTAGTGAAGAAACACAAGGGGTTGTTAATCGCATTCTTAATTTAAACTGAACAGCTTATTTCTAATCAATTTTGAGTTGTTTTCAATCAATAAATAGGCATAAAATCAGTTGGACTTTTCTATTTCATCACTAATAATAAATAACAGGTTTTTTATATTCATATTTGGTAAATATTAATTGGAGATATTATTATGTATTCTGCTAAACATGGTTTATCTATTGGTATAGAAAGGTTTGAAAATGATTTTTTTCTATCATTAAAAGCCATAGGAAAACTAACACATGAAGATTATGAAATAATCACACCTATGATTGATTCTGCACTAGCACAAGTTAAAGACCCTAAAGTTAATGTATTGATGGACGCAACTGAACTTGAAGGCTGGGAATTAAGAGCAGCTTGGGATGACTTTAAACTTGGGCTTAAACATAACAATGAATTTCGTAAAATAGCCATTTATGGTAATAAAAATTGGCAAAAAGTTTCAGCTAAACTTGGTTCTTGGTTTATGTCAGGTGAAATTCAGTATTTTGATAATTTACATGATGCTTTAAATTGGATTAAACAAGAGTGATTCTACAGGCTTGTTAGTCGTATGAGGCAACTAAAATGTTACTAAAAGTATTGGTTGTAGGTTTGTTGCTTTCTCTTGGTGAAGTTGTAAACGGGAATATTAGGGTCAGGGTATTACACCATTTATATGGTAGAAAACGTGCAAAATTTATCAGTTTTTTCTCTGGTATGATGATAATTGTGCTTATAGTATGGTTAACACAACCATGGTTAAACCTTAGTAATTATATTGAGTGCTTTTCAACTGGTTTTATTTGGATGGTAATGCTGCTTTGTTTAGATATATATTTTGCAAGGTGCGTATTCAAGTTTAAATGGAAGAAAATTACAGAAGATTTTAACATTAGAAAGGGCAATTTACTTAGCATTGGCTTAATATTGCTATTTTTCATGCCGAGTATTGTATTTTGGGTTAAAACATCAACGGACGGCTAACACAGTTAGCGTTAGTTAAATCGCTATAACTCTTCAATTAAAGCACCATGTTCATTTTGGTGCATTATTTTAAAACATGCCTTAACCTAAGGCATGCTATTCCTCCTGAAAAACAATTATATCAATAAAAACAAGTAATTAAATGTTGGCTTAATCTGTGCTTTGCATTAGTTAATAAAATAATTTTAGCTATAAAAATATAAAAGAGGAAGTTTAATGGCTTATATTGAACCTAGTGAATTTGTCACAAAAATGGTAGACGCAGGCGAGCAGAAAGTTTACATGTCAACTAAAGATACATTTATTCGAGCATTTATGGCTGGAGCTATTTTAGGCTTAGCAGCTATTTTTGCCATCACCGTTGCCACTAAAACGGGCAGTGCTATTTTAGGCGCATGTTTATTTCCCGTTGGTTTTATTATGCTGTATTTAATGAAGTTTGATTTACTAACAGGTGTATTCACTTTAGTGCCACTGGCTTTATTTGATAAACGCCCAGGTGTAACAATGCAAGGGGTATTACGAAACTGGGGGTTAGTATTTATTGGCAATTTTGCGGGTGCCATGACTACTGCTTTTTTTATGTCATTTATATTAACTTATGGTTATTCAGCAGACGGGGGCGTTATTGCCGCTAAAGTTTCTCATATAGGTGAAGCCAGAACATTAGGTTACCAAACACACGGTATTGGCGGATGGTTTACTATATTTATTCGCGGTATGTTATGTAATTGGATGGTATCAATGGGGGTTGTTGGTGCAATGATATCAACGTCTGCAGGGGCTAAAATGGCAGCTATGTGGATGCCAGTAATGCTGTTCTTCTATATGGGTTTTGAGCATTCAATTGTTAATATGTTTTTATTTCCTTTTTCAATGATAATGGGGGGAGACTTTACTGTTTATGATTATTTATTATGGAACGAAGTGCCAACCGTATTAGGTAACCTTGCAGGTGGTTTATTATTAGTAGGCTTACCACTTTACTTAACACATGTTAAAACATCACCGAACCGCAAAATTTCTTAATTGTTTTAATATAGTACCAACAAATGTGTAACCTAAAAGGCTTCCGTAATACTTATTATGGAGCCTTTTTATTAATATCAGTCTACAATACATAATTAGACCAATATCCAACATTACACTTAAAAATATAATAACTGATAAAAGTTAAAAAAACTTATGAATAACCCCTTAAAAGTCAGTATTGGTGGCGCTACGGATAAAGGCATAAAAGAAATTAATCAAGATTTTATCGGCAGCCACTCTCCAAGCGAACCACAACTAAGCGGAAAGGGCATAGCACTTGCTGTGGCTGATGGCATAAGTTCTAGTAAAGTAAGCCAAGAAGCAAGTGAAGCAGCTGTAAATAGTTTTTTAAACGACTACTACTGTACCTCTGACGCTTGGTCAGTTAAAAATTCAGTGTATAAAGTGGTTCGTGCTATTAACTCATGGTTATTCGCACAAACCCGAAACAGCCCTTATCGGTTTGATAAAGATAAAGGTTATATTTGTACCTTTAGTGCTATAGTTTTTAAATCAAATAGCGCCCATATTTTTCATTCAGGTGACTCAAGGGTTTACCGTTTAAGCGATACTAATTTAGAACAACTCACTGAAGATCATCGTCGACAAGTTTCCGACCAGCAAAGCTATTTAACTCGGGCGTTAGGTATTCATCAAACGTTAGAAATTGATTATATAACGTTGCAACTTGAACTTGGTGATATATACATTCTAGCCACTGATGGCCTGTACGAATTTGTAAACGCAACCATAATAAGTAATGTAATTCACGAACATAGCTGTGTCGAAAAAGCAGCCAATACACTACTTAACATAGCAAAAGAAAATGGCAGTGACGACAATATTAGTATTCAAATAGTCCGTATTGACAACATACCTGAATATCAACTTGCTGAGGTTCAACAATTAACAAAACTGCCCACGCCACCACAACTTGCGCCAAGAACATTATTTGATGGTTATGAAATTACCCAAGAAATATATATTAGCAGCCGTAGTCACGTGTTCTTAGCTAAAGATCTTGATAGCCAAGAAAATGTTGTAATAAAAGTGCCGTCAACCGAACTAAGTACCGATACAAAATATTTAGAACGTTTCATGCTAGAAGAATGGATAGCCAAACGCATTAATAACCCACACGTTGCTAAAGTAATTATTCCCACCAGAAAGCGCAACTTTTTATACTTAGCCATTGAATACATTGAAGGAATTTCACTTAACCAGTGGATAATAGATAATCCAAAACCTAAACTTGAAACCGTACGTAATATTATCGAGCAAATAGCTAAAGGCCTACAAGCATTTCACCGCCAAGAAATGATTCATCAAGATATTCGCCCCAATAACATCATGATTGATAATTATGGCACAGTTAAAATTATCGACTTTGGCTCAACGTTTATTGCAGGAGTATCAGACAGCGAAAGCGATGGGGAAATGCGCGGTACTATTCGTTATTCGGCCCCAGAATATTTTCTTGGTCAACTCGGCACGCAACAATCAGATATTTATTCATTGGGTGTGATAGCTTACCAAATGCTTTCAGGTAAATTTCCTTACAGCGCCAAAATAGCACAAGCCAATAGTAAATCAGCACAACGAAAATTAACTTACCGTAGTATCATAGATGATAACTCTGTATTACCTGTGTGGATTGACGATACGTTAAATAAGGCGCTACAAATTGATCCTGTAAAACGCTACAGTGAACTATCAGAATTTATACAAGATTTACGCACACCAAACAGTGAATTTTTAGCCCGTACCCGTGCTCCGCTCATACAACGCGACCCCGTGATGTTTTGGCAAGCGATGTGTTTTATTTTAGTGATTGTATTGCTTATTCAACAAATTGAATAATATAAAAATGTTGAAAATTATTTAACAGGTCTTAAATGTCTAAAAATTTTTATAATGAAAATGCTACCAGCTTTTTTAATGATACTGTAGATGCAGATTTATCAGTTATTTATCAACAATTTTTACCGCTAGTTAAAAGTGGATCACATATTCTTGATGCTGGTTGTGGTTCAGGTCGAGATACTTTGTTTTTCATCAATCAAGGTTATCAAGTAACAGCGTTTGATGCGTGTGAAACTTTAACCGCTAAAGCAAGTGAATATACTGGAATAAATGTCACATTAAATACATTTGAAAATTTTAAAAGTAAATCGCCACAATGTTTATATGATGCTATATGGGCATGTGCTTCTTTAGTTCATGTGCCAAGTAGTGAAATATCAAATTCTTTTAATAATTTATCTAATCAACTGAAATTAAAAGGTGTTTTTTATTGTTCTTTTAAATATGGTGATAATGATATTACTCGAAATGGTCGTTATTTTACTAATGCAAATGAATCAAGGTTAAGTGATTTTATTAAAAATACTGGGTTAGTGATAGATAGAACTTGGATAACAGAAGATGTACGGCCTAATCGTCATGGTGAAAAATGGCTAAATGCAATATTGATTAAAGTAGCATAAATTTTCATGACTTTACTTAAATTTACATAACCCAACTTAATAAACCAATAAGGTAAAATCATTTTGGAACATTTTAAAACGCAAAGCGCGATTCAATTAGTAGAGCCCAATGAAGTAAGTAAGCGTATATCTGCGGGTGATACATTTATAGTCAATGTAGTAGCAACATGGTGTACAGATTGCACAGAAAGGCAAAAGTTATATATTGATGATTTTGCACAAAAGATGAAATTACAAGCAATAGATGTATTGCAAGTAAATGTTCAAAGGGTGAAAGGTGAATTTATCAATGATGAACATGCGCAATTAACCGCTAAATTTGGCGGACATGGCTACCCAAGAACGGTGTTAATTTGCCAAGGAAATATAGTAGATTCAAACAACGTTGAAATAATTACAGAAGATGCACTGTCAGCTTTAGCTGAAAAATTTACTCAAATAATAAACAAGTCATAAATAGATACATACCAGCACCAAGAGTAGATTGTGTAAAAATTATACATCTTCAGTGGGTTTAGCTATAGTGATATGAGCATATTGCAATTAACTGATATTTACACGAGGAAGATAAGAGCAATCAACAATGAAAAGGAAAAAACTAGCATTGATAGTTGGGCTATTTTTTATCGGTAATAGCCAAACCGTATTTGCAGATACCTTTAACGATGTATGTAGTAACTCCATTGGAGGTGCAAACATAGGTATGTCAAAAGAAGAAGTTCAATCAACTTGGCAACACGCTGGCTTTGAAAATAGTAAACACAAACAAAAAAAACACAAATTAACTAAACACCCAGAATCAATACAGTCGTTACTTTTTCAAACTGAAGACCGTCAACCTAATGAAAATTTTGTAAAGTTGCTAGGTTGGAAACAGATACTTTCAAAACCGCATAGTTTGAACATCACCAATGCACAAGGGTGTAGAGTAAACATTTCTAACCTCAATTTAAGAGGTTATAAAGCAGCTTTTACTGTGAGTATTGAGAACAACCAATAACCACACAACAATAATCCTAGTAGATTGAAAAATAGATGTTCTTCAGTGTTACTAACACTGTTACTTTTAATGGTGGAGAGGGTGTATTTTATAGGAATCTATAGGTCGTGAATAGTTGTGACTTGTTACTTTATGTCTCGTTTTTACTGGGATTTAGGCACAAAAAAAGACGTCCTAGGACGTCTTGATTCTTATGTATGGTCGGAGTAGCAAGATTCGAACTTGCGACCTCACGTCCCCCAGACGGATTCCGTGCTTTTACATCACGTTTTTAAAGGGATTGTGCTGGTTACCTAACTTACAATTCATATATTTTTGTGTACTCTGGTTACCTATCAGTTACCTAAAATAAGTAATTCAGTGAAATCTCAACTTAATGTAATTAACTTAACTACTAAACGACAAATTGACAAACCAATTAAGCTAACTGCTAAATTAATAGCTAGCGCTTTACCTAGAGCTAATCGCTATGACATTAAAGATACTACTGTAAGTGGATTACGTCTTCGTATATCACCAACAAAAAGAAAGGTCTTTATTGCTTTAGGTAAGGTTAAAGCTACAAATCAAGTTAGAGTGCTAACCCTTGGTGATGCTAACCTCCTATCTTTAGGAAAGGCAAGGCAGCTTGCAACAGATTTTTTGACTAAGCTCCATTTAGGTATCGATGTTCGAAAGGTCGCAGCTGAACAAGAGCTAGTTGATAATAATAAAAAAATCACCTTGTATGATGCTATGGAGCAGTATCTTTCAGATAAGCAATTAAAACCAAGCACAGTTAAAGATTATCGATATGAAATCCCGTTGTATTGTAAAACATTCCTAACATTGCCAGTACAAGAGATAACAGAAGATTCCGTTTGTAAATGGTATCTAAGCAACTCTCATCGCTCAACGTCAATAGATAAGGCGTTTAGGTCATTAAGAGCTATATTGCAATATCAAGTAGGCTTGCATACTATTACATTCAATCCTGCTCATGCTGTAACTATAAGAAAACTAAGGTACAAGATCAAACCAAGAACTAGAAGAGTAGAAAACCATAACCTTTCTAAGTTCATGGATTGCTGGCTAAATTTAATGGTTGAAGAAACTATCAATCCCATTCAAGGGGATTTTGTCTTAATGCTATTGATGTCGGGGCTTAGATTAGGTGAATGCCGTAAACTTAAGTGGGACAATATTTGTTATGATTTATACACCATAACTGTATTTGATACTAAAAATGGATGTGATCATATCATTCCATTAACACCGCTCATGCTTGATGTTTTTAAACGAAGACAAACTGATAACCCTAAAGAAAATCCATATATATTTCCTGCAATGCAAGGAAAAGGCATAAGTGATACCAAGCACATTAACGACTGTCGCAAAACATTAGATAAAATTTCAACTATTGCGGGTATTGATATCATTAGACCACATGATATTCGTAGAACCTTTACAAGCATTCTTGATGATCTTAATGTCAGTGAATCTAATATTAAAGCTCTGCTTAACCATAATGATGGGACTGTTACTCGTAAACATTACCTACAATCTACTAACTTAGAAACTAAGCGTACTAATTTATGGAGTGTAGGCAAACTTTTAGAAAGGTCTATAACGGTAGAGCGAACCGGTAATACTTGGGAATGCCTTGGTACTTTACGGCATTATGTCTACGGTACTGCTGATATAGAGTATGAAAATGAGAAAGGTAAAGTCACAGCTAAAGACATTGTGGCTGCCATGAGATAATCATCTTACGTTAACATGGGTAGGTATAGCTCATATACAAAAAATTGAAGGTAGGGCGAATTGTGTAATCGATTTGTTTGAACCTGAGTTTCCAAAAGCTAACCAAAACAAAGAAGGCATAATTCAACATTTATTAGAACTGTCTAAATCTCATAACTCATATTTGATGAGTGACTTGCGAAAGAGTGTGAAATTCCTCAACCTACGATGTCTTATTGGTTGAAATTTAAATAATCCCGCTTTAGTTTTATTATTTATTTTCTTTATGGAGAAGTGGAACTATTTATTGGGTTATATGTGAAAAATATTGGCACGTGTATGGTATTACATATCGCACATGCACCCCGTAGTTATGAAAGCCGTTAGCAGCTAATATTTTAACGGTTAGATCATCTACAGGTACGAAGGGTTATGGACTACAAGACGTTTAACTACGGGGCGATGAGCTTAGCAGCGGTTTATCTAACTACTATACTTTACGGGTAGCCTCTGTTTTTATATACCGACTACTTTCCGAACCGTCAAATATTCTCGTTACTATAAAAATATACCTCAAATAAAATTAATCGAACCTGAACAAGTTCAGAACCCCATAATTTTATTTAAGGTTACATGTGAATTGAACAAATTACATTAGTTGAGCCACCAAGTTGCATCAGAACTTCCAGACATTATCATCTAACACTATCACCTAATAGTATTAGGTTTACAACTAATAAAGATAATCACTTTGTGCGCTATAGCGGACTGAAGCTCAAAGTATTTGCCATATATTATCTTAATGAATTATTCCTACGTTTTACTAAAACGGCTTAGTAAACAATTTACATCTAATGCGTATTCAATCTTTTCATATTCAGGTACATTTACGCCATTAAAATAATGTAGCTTATAAGGTGTTTACATTATAAGCCCCTTTTTATCTGAACAAGTGTATAATATTCTTCATTTTATATAGTTGAAGGATAAATTATGGAATTTGTAACTGGAGCACTACTAGGTGGTGTGTTGTATGATTTGGTATCGTCGCCAATAAAGTTGTCAGCTGCCTATATCAAAGCAGCATTAGATAATGTAGTAAATCTTGAAGATAAAGTTGCTGCTGCGATGGCAGAAGAGCTATCCAAGCAAGAGTATAAGAATGCTACTTCTAAAGAAACTTTAGGTGCTCTAATCGATTCATCGAGAGTTCTACAGGAGATCGTTATCCAGTTGAACGAAAAGCCACAGACCGTAATCAATATTAATGCTTATGGTAATGGCGATGCATTCAACGGCGATAAAGTGATGGGGGATAAACTAGACCTTGACGACAAATAATCTGTCATTCATTTAAAGCCTGCTATTACTCCTGTCATTACAACGTGATGGCGTGAGTAATATTTACCTTCCCACCACTTTTTGTTCGTAGCTGTTAGCGCCACAAAAAAGAGTATATTCCAAGAGAAATTAATGAATACCTATAATATAACCGGTCAAGGTAGTGGTGATGCATTTAATGGCAATAAAGTAATTAATGCCAATGTATTTATAGAAACTCTCCAGCTAAAAATTACTGATACTGTGACACTGAGCTCTATCCGTCGCCCTCTTATCAATGCGCTGCAAGATTTTGGTGATAACAAAATACCTAATGCACTCATTAGTCTTAACCTACTTAGTGATATGGGGGGATTAAACGATGAAGCATTACTAGCAATTGCCTCCCTTAGAATTTTACTGAGTGAAGAAACGCAAAAAGAAGATGAGCAGCGCGTTGAAGGTTACTCTGGAAGCCAAGAGTTATCGGCGTTTTCGAAAGAGTTAGCCGAAGCCGCAATACTGAAGCTTATCGAGATGAAAAAAGGTGTTGATGCAGCTCGCAACCGCTTTAAAACGCTTCCTGAGATGACTGTTCCCCAATATGTGTATTTGCAGAGGCTTGCAACGGACGACTATGTCCGCGGACTAGTAGCGCGAAAATCGGAGTTATCTGACTTCATTCTTAGTGCTTTGTTTGATAAAACATTGGAGCTATCAATGATAACCGAGGCCAATAGCATTCTGGAACAGTTACAGGCGTTAAAACCCCTCGCTGATTTTAAGCGTGAAACAGTAATTCTAGAATGCGTCAATACGAGGGTTCTAAATAATAAAGATTACTTTTGTCTTAGTCCTGATGAGAAGTCTAAATTTGACCTTTTACGAGACACACTCGTTGAGTTGATTACATCTAGCGAAGCGCCAGATTTTAAACTATTGCATATCCTCGCTCAGTTATTTCATTTTACTCACTATACCTGCCCAACCATCGGCGACTGCCTTACTTGCAACAAAGAGCATGTGGAAGCGAAGGAGTATTTCAACAACGAAGTGTTACAGTCAGTGCTTAGACGGACAGCACTAAAAAAGTTTGATGGCTTAAAAGCATTAGAGCCAGAAGAGCTCATGCTAAAGTTAATAAACCAAACAGAAAATAACTTTTGTAACCTTCCTGCTTGTAGACTGCTATACGAAAGTGGCGACACAGATCTAATCATAGGGACTTTAAGTCGATTGGCAGAGCAGGAGTCAATGAGTGCAAAAGGGAATCTTATTGTTCTTGCCGCTATTAGTGGCCCTATTATTCCTGATCGAGATTTCCCTCATTCACAAATAGAGGACGTAATAGAAAATACTTTTAAGAGCACAGATCTCAATATTTCCTTTGTTAACATAGTGGCTCCTGAGTTGGCACTGCACGGGCATTGTGAGCTAGCTGTACATCTTTATCAGATTGCGTTTGGTGAACATCTGCCGTGGCTATCAGAACCTTATTTCTCATACCTGAATTTCTTGATCCAAGCTAGACAATACAAGACTGTTAGCAAGCTTTTGGACGCGCTCACTGAAAAAGAAAAGCAGCAACAAGAAGTGATAACGCTATTTTCTCTGCTTGCAAACAAAGACAAAAATTATGTTCTCGCCGCGTCCTTGCTTCGTAAGAATATAGATAAGTACCAAGGTAGAGATGATTTAGAGGCGTATGAAAAACGAAATCTTGTTTATCTATGGGGGCAATATTTAGGAACTATTTCTCAAGAAAATAGCGAAGAAGCTCAAAAGCTGACAAATGACTTACCAACCACCATTTTCGATGAATATTTTGGCGACTACTCATGGCGTTTAATATCTTTTTTTACGCACCGTATAAAAGACGTTGCAGAAAAAATGCTCGATTGGTTTTGTGATGATCCACATTCTAATGCGAAGCATTTCTTTAATATCATAATGAGTGTAAACCAGAGGTTTAACGAGCAAGAATGGCCTATGGTCGCAGGTAAATATCGAAGTGGATATCATTATAAAGAAAACCATATGTCCCATATTAAGATAGTGGTGCCTAAGTTATTTGTAAAAAATTGCCCTCATTATTTAATAGAAGCTAGTGGGAGAGTAGCTACTAAGTTGAACTCAGCTAAAGTAGGAGACGCTATGCTACTGGCTGTAAAAGTTTGCACTCTTGTTGAAAAGTTATCACCTGTAATTGCTGCGTATCGCATCGCATCGGATATCATGGACAATGATGAGAATGAGGTATTTCACAAAATCCATCTTCCTGAGAATGCGACTGGCGATGAGATAATGGCAGAACTTGACAAAGTTATGGCACCTCTCAAGGAGTCAAGAGAACGATTGCGGCCTATTATGCAACAGAATTTCCCTATTGATATGAAATATAGGCTCTTGGATGGCCAAGATAATGTGCAAAAAGCATTCTCCGCAGTGCTTTGTCCGGATGTACATATTCATATAATGTCAAACTCTGAAGCGTTTACGGAAACAGATGTCCAAAATTTTGTTCTCGATGAAATGAGTGCTGTGTATTTAGCATGTATTGGTGAAGACGTTTTTAATGAGTGTTCATGGCATATGACAGAAACTGTATATGAGTTGTTATCTAGATATTGCAAAGGTTATAAAGGTCGATGGCCTATTTACCACGACTCTCATTACACGGTTTATTTTGAAGATATGAAAGGTGAAGCAGCAATCCCTACGGATGTAATTGAAAACCTATCACGTATTCTTGAAAAAACTCAAATTCATAGTGATAGCAATTTAGATATCCCATTAGACTTAAAGCTTAAGTTTAGGGCGTTATGTACCGAAAACTTTTTACTAAGCCTTGCATTAGCAGAGCAGCTTGAAGTTGGTTTATTCTGCATAGATGCAGGGACACGGTCTACACTAAGAGCTTTTAACCACACATCTATACCCCTGACCCCCTACAACTTCCAAAATACGATAGTGTCAAATAGAGACAACGAAGTTGTCCTTAACCTAATATGGTTAAACCATAACTCAAATTTTAGTCCTATAGAATTTGCTAGGATGGGATCATTGATCAATCTAGGAAGCGAAGAAAAGCTTCACCCGTTGATTAAACTTGTGGAAGATCAAACAGAGAGCTCGTGGGAACGATCCAGTAGTATTGATTTGGTTAAGACATGTTTACACCAAATGGTCGTGGGTCAAGTTTACTCACAAAAAACTGAAGTGGTTGAACAGTTACTGTGTGCTCTGCTTGTTATGCTGACCTCCAGCAAAAATCTACCCAAGGAGCATATTATAGATCTTGTAAAGTGTTTACCTTTCTCGTGGCTACTCGATGCCTACGAAAAAAACGATATAACCAAAGATTTGGGGATAATTCGGCCTGCATTAGAAAGAGTTACACAGAGGTACACTGATAGCCTTTCTAGAGCAGTAAGAAAAAACAGTCATTCAGTATCTGCTTTTCTTCAGTCATTCGAGGCTATGGGTGGTTCGAAGTAAATGACAATAAGTAATTAACATTGTGGCTGACTAACATTCAAAGATGAAGGGTCTAATTAAGTCGAAATATTATTGGCTGGCAAAGGTAAATGCAATTAGCTTAAATACTGTCTAGTAGGCAGCCATTCTTGCTGTAAGACATATCGCACATATCCCGTAGATATGAGAGCTGCCAATCGCTAGTATTAATAGCTAGCGGTTAACTTAACTACGGGTAAGTGTAATCTCACTGTGTGCAGTCATTTAAACGGTTTAAATCTTTTAGTTAAGTCTTGATATTGCTTAAAGGTTTTATGGCTTTAAATGATCGTTGTAATAACCTTAAAGGGCGAACTAAGATATAAAACTACTCCCTTGTCAGCTTCATACTTGTAATAGAGAAGAGAATTTATGTCCTTGTGTGCTTGCTATGTTGATCGATTAATCCTTGACACATTGTTTTAATTTAATATATCTTCAAGGAAAAATGAAACTATTTTAGAGTTGGGTTATGAGTAGAAAGGACGCTATTGAAAAAGGTTTAAGTAAAGCTACATTTCCAGTTGAACCAAAGGTATTTATAAAAAAAGTTAAAGATTATTTTGATAAGAAGGAAGTATTCGTTTCTGATGATTTACCAGCGGTTTTAGAGAGATTATGTTTACTGCTTAATTACTCTATTAGCAACCCTAGAATCGGAGGGTTCTTAGACCAACGGAATATATTAATATATCCAGCTCAAACTGGTGTTGGTAAGTCTGTATCGGTACAACACTATGTTACGATGTTAAAGCATGAATCGTCTTTGATTGTTGTAAATACCGTAGAAGAAGCAATGGCGTATTGCACAAACATAAACTCGATTAGGGAGCAAAATAGTTACGCTAAATTCTTTGCTGCCGAAAATAAAAAAAATAAAAATCAAATCCTTAAAAATAACATGAGTGAACTTGTGTATGTTCAATGTCTTGTGATCACACACAAAATGTTTACAGAGTTGCAGTCAAATTCCAACAAAAATATTGATGTCTTTCAACAACATAAGTCAGCCCAAGATAAGGGCGGCAGTGCAAGAGATCTAATTGTTATTGATGAAAGGCTCTCTTTTATCAATAAAAAATCTTTGAAGTTTGATGAACTAGAGGGAATAGAAAACTTCCTCGCTGATACACTGGAATATTCGCCAAAGTTTAAAAATGCCCCTCTGGTCGTACAACATCGTGATTCAGTTAAAGCAACTATTGAACTAATAACCGAAAAGCAGTTAGCTAATAAAAACAAGGCAGCTTTCATAGATCAGTTATCGTTAGAGTACAAACTAGAAAACGAATCATTGCCAGCCAGAATAGACTTTGAAGCGATTCAAAACATAATTTTTGATAGATTAGATGAAATTGACACACAAATTTCGTTGCTTAAGCCTTCTAAGATAAAGAACCTTGGAGAAATCAAGAATGGAGTTGTGGCAACGTTGAATGCATTTATTGATATCACATTGCCGAAAGAAAAATCCCCAAAGGAAACGTGTACAGGGCTTGAAGAAATCTATCGAGAATTCGCTATTTATAAAAAAGACTTGTACAAAGTCAATAGCTTACACAATCAGTTTGGAACATCTGTAGTCCTAGATGCGACTGCAGAAGTTAACAACTTTTATGCTTTGACATCATCTAATAGCAACTCACATATCGATATTGTTGAAGCTCCAAAAATCAGAAAATACAAAAACTTAACTATATACAAAGCTCAAGGAGTACAACAATCTGCTAATGCAATCTTTAAAAAGGGGGCTAATGTAGCTAAAGATAATGCAAATTGGTACACCAAAGTGATTAAGGAAACTTTAAACGATGGTGATAAGCTGTTGGTTATATCTTTCAAGGGATTTATTGAAGAATATCTCAGTAAAATTTTTCCCGAAAAAGGTAATGTAGTTTTTACAAACTGGGGGAACCATGTTGGAAGAAATGATTGGAAGGATTGCAATAAGGTCATGTTAATTGGTTGGTTTCGCTTGCCAGAAGAGGAATATATTTCGAAACTATTTCATATTTCCAGTCTAGGAACTTCCGATCTTCGTGTGATGAAACATATTACCCCTGACGCAGTTAAAAACCTTCAGTTGTCAGAGGTTGCTGATGACCTAATTCAAGGGGCTATGCGATGTTGTGCAAGGGTCATTGATACCAAAGACTCTGACTGTAAAGCTGCCTCAGTATATCTGTTTCAAGATAATTTTGATGGTAGTGATGATGTAATCAATTTGTTTGAATCTGAATTCCCAAAAGCTAATATTGTAAATTGGATCCCTAAAGCAAGTCGACCAAGAGGAACTTTACCAAAACCACAGCAAAAGCAAGAGGTAGTCATTGAGTGTTTGTTAAAAAATTTAGAATCCAATAGCACATATTTGAGACGTGATTTGTGTAAAGAATGTTCAATATCTCCGCCCACAATGACTCGTTGGTTGAAATCTGGTTACTTTAAAGACCGCTTGAAAAAATTAGGTATATGTCTTGATAAAGTTGATGGTAAGTCGGAAGCATTCAAATTCAAATAATTCATTTTAGTTTCATTAGTTAATTACTTTATGGAAAAGTGGAACTATTTGTTGTTGAATATTCGCTTAACTACGGGGTACATGCGGCAGTAACCTCTAGTACAAGCATGACTTCACATGTCCCTGTAGTTTTGTTGACCGTTAACAGCTGATATACAAAGTAGTAAGTAAAGATTTAATTTTTTGCATTAGCATTTGGCTTTCAAACACTGAGCCTTACGCATCCATTTCACAGAACATTTCGCTTCACTAACTACTCATTTCATTCCCTTGCTTCGCAAGCTCATTCATTCGTAGCTCCGTTTGCTCAATTTCTGCTCATGGTGCGACGGTCAGTGTTAAGGTTTTACGGGTTGGTGGATACTAGTTGTATCTTCAAGTAGTTACTAAAAAAACCTACAGTCACCCCAAAATAGGCATATTCCCAATTAAGTACACCAACGTACAAGTCGCTATATTGAAATATTTCTGCATTTTTTACAGCTCAAGTACTTCCTTTACGCTATATAGGTCAATCACTAGCCCCCCCCTAGTTCTCATGATGGCCAAATTGAATAGGCTATTAAGTACAAAGAAAGGGGATTTAGCGCAGTTATCTTAAGTACACAGACTGGCACATAACTATTAAGTAGCTGAAACAAAAAAGCACCAAACTTAACGAGTGGTGCTTTTTGGTTATTAACTCTTTGGTTTATTACTTCTAAATCTGCGAGATGCTAAACCACCAGTCCTAATACATGCATCAACAAGTGGTTCTTAAATCGTTTTCATCATTGAATTAAAGTTTAATTTGACGTGATGAACCAACTGATATTACAAAGGTGTCAAAAATAGCTAAAACATATACATATTTATTCTAAGATTATTTTTGTAGTTACCTATGGGTTACCTAGATATAAAAAAGCCACTTAAACAGTTATTCAAACTATCACTAAGTGGCTGATTTGTTTTACTAAATTTGGTCGGAGTAGCAAGATTCGAACTTGCGACCTCACGTCCCCCAGACGCACGCGCTACCAAGCTGCGCTATACCCCGAACTACAAAAACATTACTTAGTCATTAATATGAGCATAGTAACCTAGGGAGGGTTACTATCAATAGTATTGATTTGCGTCGACTATAATAATGATTTATTGAGTTAATGCAACGACAATTATTCATTCAAGTAATCAATTTTCGTCAATCGTTCAACTATTAATCAAATACTAACGTAATAGGCAGAAAATACTTCACTACTCTGTTTTTGGTTGTGCTTCTTTACTAAAACGCTTGATAAAATGCACACCATCAATCATTAACGGAAAATCTTTATTTACGGTGATCGGGGCAGCTAATTGACTTGAGTAACTTTGAAAATTACCATTTTGGTCAATAAGTACTGATTTATCTTTATTGAATACCATCAAGCCATTTGCTGATGTATTGGCAATAACACGATCTCGCTTTAAACTGAGTAAATCAGTACCGTTACTATAATTTTTATTTTCTAGAGAACAATTTAACCAATTAGTCATTAATGTTGATTGCAAGTCCATGTGACTAGTGAGTTTATTAATGATAGCTTTCTCTCTGTATTGTGATGACGTAGTGGGATTAATTAATAATGCAGGTTTGGTTGATAATTGGGTTTGATTTGTTTGATTACCAATTGAACTAATCCAAATAATATCTTTTTGCTGCTTTTGTTTTTGTGCCAACAGTAAGGCGTCTACAAACAAAGAAAACTGATAGTCGTTCGTAATATTTTTATCTTGTTTGTCATTCTCTAAACCACCTTTGAAATAAATCACATGCAACCCAACTTTTTTATTATTTAATTGATTAGAAAAAATTAAACTTGAGATGTCGTTAAGGTAATTTTTTTCATCAAATAAAGTAGTAAACCATTGTTCATCATCTTTACTTTCGTTGCGCTGTTGTGCGTTTACGTCGCTGTTTGAATCAACTAAAGTAAATGAAGTAATCATATTTTGTTGGTTAATTGCTTGAAATAATAACGGTTTAGTTTGCTGTGTTAAAATATCTTGCTGATAAATGCTTGGTAAAGCATAAAATAGATTAAACCAAGCGTCAGTTAATAAAGCAGAATCAACATGATTATTAAATTGATAGTTATTGCTGTTGGTTCTATTACTAAAATTTTGCAGTTGTTGAGTCGTTACTTGTTCGTCAGTAAGCACGATAAATACAGACCGCTGTGTATTTGTATTAATACATTGTTTATTCAATAACGGGTATTGTGGAATAGCATGGCTAAAAGACAATGGGCTTGTGGTACGTTCATTATAATCGTCAATATCAAATAAACCATATTTGGTTAATAAGGTTTGTGCTGTGGCAGGGTATGACAAAGGTAAAACGGTGTCTTGACGTAATATATCATAATCTAAATTGGCGTCAGCCCAAATATGGGTAATATGACTAAAGAAAAAAGAAAGCACCAGCGCAAAAATAACAAAACGTGCAAAAACGGTTTTTTGTAATTGCTTTAAATGTTTCCAAGCATAATTACTTACCGTGAACTCAAAGCCTAATATTATAATAGCAAACACACCACTTATAGTATAAAAAGCACTACTACTTTGCGCTATATCTTTGATTAAACTAAATATTTGACTTCTTGACGAAGCATTTAAATGATAACCTAAACGGCTATATATAAAACCATCAAGTAATAATAACAATAAACCAAAGGTAAAGATGATGGAACCGCTGATCCTAATGACTTTGGTGTTTGGCCAAATAATGGTTAACGGAAATAGCAGTAATACAAAACTCATAAAGGTTAAAAAACCAATGTGACTCACCCAAGTAGTAATTAAATAAGCCTGACCTAATAAAGTGTCTGGTGCTGTTTCACTAAAAAGATAGTAAGAGGAAAGGGTGATTGCCGCAATAATATTAAAAAAAGTAAACCAATGGCTCCAACTAATTAAATGTAAAAGTTTTTTGCTATAGGTTTTTTTATCAAAAGAGACCATTGAACATTATTCTTCTTATTTTGATGTTAAGTAAATAAAACTAGTGCGTTTTTTGAATAGATTGATTTAATGCGCGCGTAAAATTGTCTACAATAGCACGTTGTTTATCAGCAGGAATTTTACTAATAACGTTAGTTATTGTATTTCCTAGGCACATTAGGGCTAAATCTGTTGTGGCTGACTCGTTTACAAGTACATCCATCAGTTCTTGGATAATTTTTTCTACACGTTCGTTGGAGTATTTCGATACAATGGGCATAATGACACTTAATTGCTGATGATAAATAATATTTTGCCAGTTTATCAAATGCCTGAACAATATACTAATATATCAATACTAATATAACACTTAACGTAGACCTTAATTTATGAGTTTAATAATTTCCAATATAGCACTACATTTTATTTCTAAAAAAGAAGAATCTGGCGAGGTTTTGTTACGCTTAGGGCCTGAAAATATAGAGATAGGGGCAAAAATTACGGCATTTGTTGATGGTTTACATACGATTTATAACGCCAAGGGCAGTAAAGCTTACGGTAGTTTCTCAACAATGCCAGCCCAAGCTGTTAATACTGAAAGTCTTGAAGGTGTTAATGGTAGCAGTGAAACTACCACAGCACGTTTTGTTGACTTAATGGAAGGGTATTTAGGCGAGCGGCAAAGTTTTTATGCCTTTAGTACCCAAGCAGCAAATACCCTTAAAAATGAAATAGAAAAATATGACCTAGAAGAAAGCGGTTATTTGGTGGTTTGTCATTACGAATATATGGGGGGGCGCTATCTTTTAGTGGCGGTTATTCCCGTATCGCAACATTACAGTGTTGATGGTGAATTAAATATTTCGGCAGATAAACACCTTGATACAAATAAAATACAATTAGCTGCACGTATTGATCTATTCGATTATCAACAAAATGCTAGTGGTAATCGTTATATTTCATTTATCAAAGGACGAGCAGGCCGTAAGGTATCTGACTTTTTCCTTGATTTTTTAGGTTGTGAAGAAGGATTAAATGCGAAAGAGCAAACACAAACCTTAGTGCAAGCAGTAGAAGACTATGTTGCTGTTAACCAATTAGACTCAAGTGAAAAGCAACAAACGCGTAAAGAATTATTGAATTACTGTAAAGAGCAGAAAGCGAGCTCGCAAGATGTATCAATGCAGGAAGTGGGTAAAGTTATTGGACATACAACAACAGATGCCAGTGGTAAGGAACAAGATTTCTATCAGTTTTGTCAGCAGCAATCTTATCCTATTGAAGAGTCATTCCCACATGACCAAACCGTTGTTAATAAAATAACCAAATATTCGGGTTACGGAAATGGCATCAGTTTAAGTTTTGAACGTAGTCACTTTGGGCAAGATGTTGTTTATAATCCCCATAATGATTCGCTTACAATTTATAAAGTACCACCAAATTTGAAAGAACAGCTACAAGCGTTATTAACAGCCAACGACACTGACGAACCCATAGAAAACAGTTAGTCACTTTAAGTATAAAGTACTCATTATAGTGAAATAGGTAGAGCTAAATGGTTACGCGTTACCATTAATTGCTTTGTTTAATTTGTTAAATATTACCGCATTATCAATTATTTACTTTGTTTAATTGATAATTTAAAGAAAAGAGAGTTACCATGACAGATACTGTACAAGAAAACAAAAACATGACGTTAACCATCACACGACCAGACGATTGGCATGTACATTTACGTGATGGTGACGTATTAAATAATACCGTAAAAGATATTAGTCGTTATTTTGGGCGAGCTATTGTAATGCCAAATTTGGTACCGCCAGTTACCGACAAAGCACTTGCTGAAAGTTATTATCAACGGATTATGGCCGCGCAACCGCGTGCTGATTTCAAACCTTTAATGGTACTTTATTTAACCGATGCCACGACGGCTGAAACAATTATTGAAGCAAAAGAATCTGGACTTGTGTTTGCCGCTAAACTTTACCCTGCAGGTGCAACCACCAATTCTTCTTCAGGTGTTACCGATATAACTAAAATGGGTGATGTCTTTGCGGCAATGCAAACGGTTGGGATGCCTTTGTTAATTCATGGTGAAGTTACCACAAACGATATTGATATTTTTGATCGTGAACAGGTATTTATTGAAACTATATTATCGCCGCTTGTGGCTAATTATCCTGATTTAAAAATAGTGTTAGAGCATATCACCACAAAACAAGCGGTAGATTTTGTCAATAACGCTAGTAGCAATGTGGCCGCGACCATCACAGTTCATCACTTATTATTTAATCGCAATCACATGCTCGTGGGGGGAATTCGTCCACATTATTTTTGTTTACCTATTTTAAAACGTAATATTCACCAACAAGCACTGATTGAAGCTGCCACGAGTGGTGATGCAAAATTCTTCTTAGGGACAGATTCTGCGCCACATGCTAAGCATACTAAAGAGTCAAGTTGTGGCTGTGCAGGTGTTTACACGGCTCATGCTGCAATAGAATTATATGCTGAAGTGTTTGAACAAGAAAATGCATTAGATAAATTAGAAGCTTTTGCCAGCACTAATGGCCCAGCATTCTATGAATTACCCGTGAATAGCGACAAAATAACATTGGTTAAAAAACCATGGAATGTACCATCAACATTGAGCTTTGGCGACAATGTTATTGTACCGCTTAGAAGTGAAGACACTATTGCTTGGCAAGTGGAAGGTTAATAATGAAGTTATTTGTAAATGATCTTACCGTCATTGATTTTTCATACCTATGTAAAGAGCGCGGCATTGTAGGTGAAAGTTGGATAGTTGATGTACTGCTTGATGGTTCGTTAAATGAACAATCAATGGTATTAGATTTTGCTATTGTAAAAAAGCAAATTAAAGCCATTATTGACGAGGCTGTTGATCACAAATTGCTATTGCCAACACAAGAAAATGCGTTAACAGTGAACGATTCTCCTTATCATGCTGATCATCTAACCCTCGATTTTTTGAGCCAACGTGCCAGTTATTATTTGCAATCGCCAAGTTGTGCTTTTGCTTTAATAGACTGTTTAGCCATTACCATTGAATCGGTTACTGATTATTTAAATAAAATTATCATGGCAGAATTGCCAAGTAACGTGCAAGGGTTAACATTAACCTTACGTCCTGAAAATATAGCTGGTGATTTTTACCATTATACGCACGGTTTAAAGCTTCATGATGGTAATTGTCAACGTATTGCCCATGGGCATCGCTCAAAAATACAGATTTTTGTTGATGATGTAAAAGACAGTAAAATAGAGCATGATTGGTGTAAGCGTTGGCAAGATATTTATATTGCCAGTGAATCTGACCGTGTTCCAAAAGCGGATATTCAGTTATCAGATTCGGCTTTAGTTAATGTTACACCCGATCATCAATATTTTAGTTATACCGCACCGCAAGGGCGTTTTGATATTGCGGTTGAAAGCAAAGTGCTGGATGTGGTTGATTGTGATTCTACTGTTGAACTACTTGCCGATTTTATTGCCAGACAAATATATAAACAACATCCTAATAATAGTATTAAGGTTATCGGCTATGAAGGGGTGGCAAAAGGAGCAATAGTTAGTGTTTAAAAATTCAAAACCGTATTCGTTTATAAAAAGCAGTTTTGTTAGTGCAACTATTTTGCTTGCTAGTTTATATGTTAATAATGCAATAGCCGCGAGTATTAACGTATCAGGTGAAGTAAAGCAGGGTGGTTTGATTGTTGGTAAAACAAATGCAGACAATAGTGTTACATTAAATGGTAAACCATTACCTGTTTCAGCACAGGGTGATTATGTTTTTGGTTTTTCTCGCGATGATGTTTCAAGTTACCAACTTGTTATTACTGAACCTGACGGCACTAAAGCAAAAAAAATATTTACCCCGTTAAAACGTGATTATAAGTTACAACGCATTGAAGGGATAAAAAAGAGTATCATGCAGCCAAATCCCAAGGCGATTGCTAGAGCCCAGCAGGACAGTAAACAAATAAAAGCTGCCCGTAAAATTTCTAGTAATTTAACAAGTTTTTCTCAAGGATTTATTGCGCCAATTGAAGGAACAATTACTGGCGTTTATGGCAGCCAGCGAATCTATAATGGTGTACCTAAAAGGCCACATTTTGGTTTAGATTATGCGGGTGATATTGGTGATCCAGTTAAAGCACCGGCTTCTGGTAAAGTATTGCTTTGGGTGCCTGATATGTTTTATTCTGGTGGTACTATGATTATTGATCATGGCCAAGGCATCAGCTCTACCTTTTTACATTTGAGTCATTCTTTTGTAAAACAGGGTGATACGGTTAAACAGGGCGATGTTGTTGCTTCTGTAGGAAATAGCGGCAGAGTAACAGGCCCCCACCTTGATTGGCGTATAAATTGGTTTGATGTCAAAATTGATCCTGCCTTAGTTTTAAAAGTTAATGTATTACAGTAAGGCTATATCTAAGGTATTTAAAATAAAAAATGAATGGGTATTGCACGATTTAACACATTGATTAAATCAATTACTTTTAGCTTTTGTGCTTTTAGCCTAGGAACAATAGCAAGTGAATTAGTAGTGTCAGCTAAGCTTATCAATACCATAATGAACAAAACAAATTAACTGGCGTTGATAATATTTTTTGCAAGGAACACTCTTTTGTTGTCACATTTGTATCAATTCATGCCTGGCTTAATCACCCTATTTAACTATGACCGTAAATGGTTTACCGATGATGTCAGAGCAGCACTATCTGTTGCAGCCGTAGCCCTACCTGTAGCTATAGCCTATGCTCAACTCACTGGGGTTAATGCAGCAGTGGGGTTATATTCTTGTGTTTTACCCATGATTGTTTATGCAATGTTCGGCACTTCAAAACAACTCATTGTTGGCCCTGACGCTGCCACTTGTGCCGTGATTGCGGCAGTGGTAACCCCTTTGGCTGCAGGTGATAGTGTTAAACATTGGCAGTTAGTTGTAACCATGACTGTCATGACAGGATTTTGGTGTATTATTGCCAGCCGTTTTAAGCTAGGTGTGCTAGCCGACTTTTTATCTAAACCTATCTTAATGGGGCTATTAAACGGCGTTGCTATTACCATTATTGTTGGCCAATTTTCAAAAGTTTTCGGTTTTACGTTTGATGAAAAACATTTGCTTGAACGTTTAGGCGGCATTCCAACCTATTTATCGCAAGCACACATACCTACAATATTAATTTCTTTTCTTACTATTGTTATTTATTTTGTTATGAAACGGCTAAAACCAACATGGCCAGCCTCTATGTTTGCCATAACATTAGGGGCTTTATCTGTATGGGTTTTTAATTTAGAACAATTTAATGTGAAAACTATTGGTATTGTTGATGGCGGTTTTCCTTTGTTTAACGCACCGGTGTTTAATGTGGGGATTATTCGTGAATTAGTTATGCCTGCACTTAACTTAGCTATTGTGAGCTTTGTTAGTATGATGCTTACTGCTAGGAGCTTTGCCGCAAAAAATGGTTATGAAATTGAAGCAGACAAAGAATTTATGGCGTTAGGTATGGCAAACTTTGCATCAGCCTTATCACAAGGCTTTGCAGTCAGCGGAGCAGATTCGCGTACCGCGGTTAATGACGCCAATGGTGGTAAAACACAATTAGTTTCAATAATAGCTGCCGCAATTATTGCTATTATAGCGCTATTTTTAACAGCACCACTTGAATTTATACCCAGTGCGTCTTTAGGTATCGTGTTAATTATTGCCTCTGTACAACTGTTAGATTTGAAAGCCGTGTGGAAATTAAAAGCAAAAGATCGACAAGCCTTTTATTTAACTGTGTGTACTTTGCTTGCAGTGCTTTTTATTGGTGTTATCCCAGGTATTACACTAGCCGTACTATTAGGCTTATTTCAATTTATTCGTACGGTAATGCGCCCAACCGATCATATATTAGGTGTTGATATTAATGGGGTTGTTAGAAGTTTAGATACAAGTGATAAGGCCAAAGCCATAGATGGCATTTTTATTTACCGATTTAATTCACCACTCACTTACTTTAATTCAAGTTATTTTAAACGTCGACTATTAGAACAGTATGCAAGGCAAAAAGACGCAATAGAATGCGTTATTATAGATGCGGTACCCTGTTTTACACATTTAGATTTAAGCGTAATGGCCATGTTAGATGATTTGAATACCATATTTAGAAAGCGGGGCGTTCGTTTAGAGGTAGCAGGTAGAAAAAGGCAACTGTTGGCTTGGTTTGAAAAAGCAGAAATAAAATCAGGGACTGATGGAATATATGTACATTCTGACTTATACATTGCTTTAAGAAGAAATCAGAAAAAAGAAGCAGTTGAAATTGAAACTGATGAATTAACCCTTGATGAAGCGGCTCTTGATAACAATAAGCCCGAACAGGCTTAGAAATTACTGTAACAAAGACAATACAGAGCCTTATAATTTTAATGATTAAAAGGCTCTTAATTACTGAATTAAATTGTTAATTTTATAATGATTTAAGATAAGCCAATAAGTAATTTTGTTCAGCTATATCTGTAATTTGAACGTGGCGCATACGTGTACCAGGTACTAAAATATCATTTCCTGCAATCCATCGTCTAAGGTTTGCTTCTGTCCAAGTTAACCCTGATTTCTTTAATGCTTCAGAATAAGCAAATCGGGGAAGGGAAGCTGCTTTTCTGTTAATAACACCGGTTAAACTTGGACCAAATGTATTTTTACTACTGTCTGACGAATGACATGAACTACATTTTTTAAAAATTTCTTGTCCTGCTAAAATCATCATTTTTTCATCACTTGCAGATGAAGCAAAAGAGATTACTACAGCAACAATTGCCATACCTAAAATTTTGATTTTCATTTTATTATTGCCCTCTATATGAACTAAAAACACTTAGTCTTAGTAGTATATTATTAATTACGCAACACAGATGTAGATCTTAAGAATGAAATAAACCTAGTCATTAAGTATGATTTATTAATATTACGGAGTTTTTTACCAAACATTGTCCTAATACAAAAATAAATGGCGATCATGCATGATGGTGAACCTTGCGAAGATGATTCTAGGTTTTAAGTTTTAATAGAATAAACGCTATGAAATTAATTGCACGCTACGTTAAATCTACGGGTAATAGTACCTAAAAAACAATTTCATGCACGTAGCGTCGTGATAGTGATTGTCTAGAATTAATTGACTTCACACAGAGGAAGGATAGAAAGTATCCCCCTGAACCTTAAAAAAAGTCATACCATTACTTATAAAAAAAGATGCCAATGATGACATCTTTAGTTTATTATTTAGTTCTGAGGTGTTATTGCTTTGGCTTCTTAGTTTTTGCGGACTGTTGACAAAGCTCTAACTCCTTTTCCATTATTTCCTCCTTTTTTAGTATTGTTTTATATTTTATAAACGCGCTAATGCAATATGCAATTGCTGCTGCTAGCTCCATATATTTACCTTTTTCAATCAAATTAAGAGATTAATATATAGTGAGAACAGATCAAATTCGAGTGATTTTTACGTTTAAAAGCTATTTAATTTTAATATTATTTTTACGTATTCAGTTAATAATGATTTATGTGATAGGTAATCTATTAATAAAAGTATAGCTGCTTATTGATGATGACTGTCGAGGGAGCTACGGCTGTTAATCCAAGTTAAGAAGTAGATCTTGTGCTTTTTAGATTCAAGAAGTTACGAGGATTCTGCAAAGATCTTTTTCTACTATTTACAAGCTAACAGATAGATCCTCATAGTGTTTGCAAGTGAACAGCTAGATCTTCAATACCAAACTAAGAAATACTACACATAGCAAGGGCTGCGAGAAATCGCAGGTATATAAATACAATATATACAAATGCTAATAATGTCTAGGTTAAATAGCTAAGTTTGAAAGGGGAAATTAGTTGGGGATTGTCGAAGTGAGGTTTAATCTACTAACGGCTCTAAAGGGGGAGATCTACATTGAAGACGAAATTGTAGTAGTTTTTGGTATGTAATTGTACTAGCTCTACAAAGCAGACATTCGTTAACATATCTTTGTCCATTGATCTTTATACGCTGCTCCTGAGCTATCAATGAAAATACTATTTCCTTGCTTTCTTGGTATTAGTTGCAACGGTAAAGCAATCAAATTACCAAAACCTCCTTCTGGCATCACATCTTGATTTGGAAATAAACGATCAAAACAGGTGAACGACAAAGCAGGATACATTTCCATTGCTTTAGTTAATAAGACGTTACCTAGCTTTCTTGCTTTTGATGCTTCAACAGGTTGAGCAAAGAAAATCCATACATGGCCGCCATTACCACTTCTAGACCTTTCAACGATATGGTGTACTTTATAAAACTCGCAAGCTTCAGCGAAAGCATGGACTGATTCAATCCAATCTTCTTTATCAAAATCTGCTGCCAGTATGTGAGTTGTATTATCTTCTAGAAGTGGATAGATTCCAATTGTTTGATTCCCTTTAAGGTGGTCAAATATTGACTGTTGATCATATTGCTTAAAGTTTTGATTCGAACATTCAGTGCAACTTACGCGCGGCTTATTACAGATCTTAGGTTTCCATTCATTCCAACAGGCCGGTGAATAACCGCTTCTGCCATTTTTAGACTCCCACCTAAATGGATAGACATCAATTCTACCTTTAAAATATGAAATGAATAAATCGATTTTCGCTTCTGGTGAGACATGTTGGTTGAAGTGTTTAGCAAGCTCAATTTCTTCCTCAGCCAAGATCTTATTTCGCTCATTTATCAGTAGCTCTTTCTCTTCAACAAGTTGTCGAAGTCTACTATCTATTTGCGATAATCTTTTTTTCTGTGAGCTAGACAAATTGATTACTCAAAAGCTGTTGCTAAGTTTTCAGATCTTAATATTCGCATAATATCGACACAGTCGTTTGAAATCATGTAGTAAACGGTATGTTTGCCATAAACACTGCGCCGATACCCTGAACGTATATAGTCCACAGCTTGATAATGAAGTGGATTTTCAGCAATGGACTGAAATTTAATAATTAAACCATCAACATATGATTTGGCTTTTGATAAACCAAAGTTATCAATACCATATTCGAAAAGCTGTTCGAAATCCTTATCCGCAGCACTACTTAATTTATAGTTCGCCATTAGCTTGCTTTCGTGCAATTACTGCATTAACAATATCTTCTGCTGAACGAGAGCTAAAGCCACTTTGTTCGGCCTTAATAAGCTCTTTTTTAATAATATCAATTTCATTAGAGCGTGCTTGTTCTTTTCTAATCAAATCACGTAACAACTCACTATCGCTTGCATAGTTTCCTGTAGCAAGTTGCGATTGCAACCACAACTCTTGTTGATCAGTTATAGTGATACTTTTCTTTACCATAGCCATAATAGACACCTCGTAAGTATATATTCCTACTTTATACTACCACATATAAGTGCAGTACGGAATATTGAAGGTTAGACTTAAAAGTTACTATTCAAAGACAAAGTGATAAGAAAATGAGTAAGGTATTGGCCTTGACCAATAATCCATCTAGATGGTTATTATGATTGGCGAAACAGCCCCGCTAAAGTTATCACCGAATCAGAGCTAATGTTATATCGACGAACTAAGGCTTTGTTTACTTAAGTAACCATTAGTGGACTAAAAGAAGAGCATCAGAAAACGCACCCGTTTGCTCAAAATAATTAAGATGATTTAAACCCTTGTAATTTATAAGTCAAAATAACGAGTTTTGTGATTTATAAATATGGACTATTAAATCAGAATACGCTATAAAGTGATTTATAACGAGTAAGGATTTAAATCATATGTATCACTGGCAACATAAAAACTGGCCTCAATTTGACTATGATTCGGCACGCTTCGAGGCGAGTGTCAGCGAGTATTCGAAAAAGGCCTACAGCATTGAAGGGGCATTATCGCAAATTCCCACAAATGACCATAACGATGCCTTTGTTCATTTACTGGTAGAAGAAGCATTAAGCACTAGCGCTATCGAAGGTGAGAATCTTAACCGTGAGGAAGTGCGCTCATCAGTTGCACGTTTTCTTGGATTAAAAGAACCGGAGCGTGGTGGCTACTTTCCTAAAGAAAAAGGCATTGCTGCCATGTTGGTTGATGTGCGTAAGAGCATTAAAAGCGCCATGTCTAAAACTTTACTGTGTCATTGGCACACGCTTCTACTGCACGGCAGTGAAGATTACTATGTAACCCCCATTACTAAAGGCGATTATCGTGACTCGTCCATAGATGTCGTAAGAGAAGATCTATACGGTGACAGTGAAATCATATACAAAGCACCAGGTAATAATCGCATTGAGGTTGAACGGGAAATGGGTGCGTTTATACAGTGGTATAACAACGCCAATTGTTCAGGACCGATAAAAGCTGCAATTGCTCATTTATGGTTTGTTGCTATTCACCCGTTTCAAGACGGTAATGGCCGAGTAGGTAGAGCGATTGCTGAGCATGCCTTATTTCAAGATTTTTCGAAACCGCCGCTTTTTAGTATGTCTAGCATGATAAATGCTCATCGCATGGAGTATTACCAGCAACTTAGAAGCACCAATTCCAGTTTGCAAATTAATGAGTGGATAGCCTGGTTTGTTGAGCTAGTGAAAACTTCGCAAGATAAGTCACTTGAGTCTGTTGAATTTGTATTGCAAAAATCAAAGTTTTGGGCGGAATATGGTGAGGTCAAGCTCAACCAACGCCAAGATAAGGTGATGAAAAAAATCTTTACAGTAGGCGCTGACGGCTTTGTGCGTGATGGTTTAACTAATGAGAAATATCGAGCGATTACTGGTGCGCCACCAGCAACCGCTACAAGAGATTTAAAATCATTGGTTGATAATGGCTTACTTTATCCATCAGGTGAAGGTAAGCGTGGCTTACGTTATTTTGTTAACTTCCCACAAGATAACAATCTGTTTGTAGGTAAAGAAGATGCTCCATTGGTGGATGATGTTAGCTTAAGCAAAATCTTAAAGAAAATAGAGCGTAACCTTGAGTATTTTCGTGGTGAGAAAAACCCAGGGTTAACAAAACTGATTGACGAATATGAAGCATTGTCATTAGATGATGAGGCATCGAAGAAAAAGCTTGAAAACCTCTTAAGGAAAAACAGCTAAAAGCGGTTTACATTTACGAGTTTATGAATGTATTTTTGGAAATGGTTGGCACCTCACTAAAACCTAACTTTTGAGTGGGTTTCCAGTCATTAAATCCTTATCAAAAGTAAACCTATGCTCTTTAGGGTTATTTAAGCACTTACCTATGATACGTCTATTAAATAGCGACTGACTTTCTAGTTGAACAGAGTTTTTTAAGTTGTATTTGTGGTTGCAAATAGGGCAAGTGCCATCAACAACGACTGATAAAATTTCTCGTTCAATATCTAAAAAACTATCTGAGTTTTTTACGTTTTTTACCTTAGATATACAAACAGCACCAATAGGTTGAAAAACATGTTCTATGAAAGTAATTTTTTGTGTTGCCAGCTTAATTACATTCCAGACTGGGTTGAATAGTAAAAAGTAACCTAATACCAGAAGTCCCCAATAAGTTAACGGGATCAATTGCATCAAAAAGCCAAGTGCAATTGGTGCAGCGATGAAATATATCAATACTGCTAATAAAAATGCTTGTCGCTGCCTTGTTTTTGCAAAGAACTTTGCTGCAAGTTTTAAATACCATGGTGTTCGTCTTAATTTTTTAGTGCGGTACTTAATAACATCTATGATCGGTTGAGTTGTTTGTTTTTCTAAGTTTTGAAGAGATGGTGATGTATCTGCTAAATCTTCAACATCAACATAGTAATACGTTGGATTACCAGACCCACCACCAACATGAGTTTTAATGACTGGTCTTTTAGTTAATTCTAACTCTTCATTTCTACTATCAATTTCATCTTTATACTTTTCGAGAAAGTAGATGAACTTATCAAGGTGATTACCGTAAGTCCTTTCTGACCTGTCTTTATCAGGATGAAAGTCCCTTAATGTAGGCTTTTCAAGTCGTTCATTTTTTCTTAAATGATTAATACAAGCCCTCAAAAATATTTCACCATCAGGACTTTTTATCTTATCTTCTAAAAACTCTACAGCATTACTTAAATAAGAAATCTTTTTGTTTTCCATAACTTACTAGTTCCATTTTCCGGTATTTCTAGAATTTCACGATTAATTTTTTGTTCTGGTTGATTATCCACTTCGAGCGGAGTAACCGCCACTATTATTTTAATTATTGGAGATAAACTAATGAACAATCAATCTGTTGAATTACAAAATGTAGAACTACTATTTGGATTAAAAGACGAGAAAATCGTCTTAGTTAATGATGTTGAACAAGGGCTCGATTGTGGCTGTTTTTGCCCACACTGTAATTCACGCCTAGTCGCTAAAAAAGGAAGTATACGTCAGCACCACTTTGCCCATTATGAAAGTGATGATTGTCAGCATGGTCCTGAAACAGCATTACACCTGCTCGCCAAGCAAGTTATAAAAGAGCATGGGAAGGTATTAATGCCATCGCACTATGACAACTATGAACTAGAAGACTCACTAGGTATTAATCACCAACACTCTACTTACATGAAACAAAGTATGACTCATTTAAGCCAGGTTGAAATTGAGAAACCACTTGAAGGCTACCAACCTGATGTTTCAGCAATTACAGAAAATGGTGATCCTTTGGATATTGAAATACTTGTAACTCATGCTGTAGATGAAGAAAAGTCGGCATTACAGGCGCAATCACACCGCAAGATGATAGAAATAGACTTATCTATGTTGCCTCGAACAAGCAGTTACGATGACATAGTAATCGCAACACTTTATGAAGCACCGCGAAAATTTATTAGTGGTGAGGAAAAGAACTTAAAATCTGAAATAAATGATAAAGTGGATATCATCAATCAGAGCCACTCAAGTCATGAAAAAATAAAGGCTATGCATGGCACTTCTGAAGGAAAAGTGCTTTTAATGGGGTATAAATTTGGAGAAGGATATTCACCGAAGTATAAATCCCAATTTAAACTTGGCCATCTTTTCTTTATAAAACCAGTTCAAAGCACAAGTACTAAGAATTTCACTCTCAAAGCGAGCGGTGGAAATGAATTGGCTACACGAGATGTTCACGAAAATGTATTAGAGCAACTAAAAGGTCTAGAGCTACCAGCGTTAGTCTCTTTAACCTTTGAAGCGAAACATTCAATAGGTCACAACACCAAATTTATTGTGGCGGGCATAAAGTCAGAGTGTTTGTAAAGTTTCATATAGTTAAGTAAATTTATAGTTAAAGTGATTAGTAACCAAAAAACACGATGACTGTATACATTTACAGTTGTCGTAATTTAACCTATGATTAGTTAACTCCAATTTATCATAGGGTTCCTCATGAAAAACAAACTGACAAGCCAAATCAAAGATATTAAAGGAAAGTTGTCAGTTTCTCACGGAGATAACGTAGAGTTTGGTATAGGTAAGCAGGTTAATTTATGGAAAAGTCATAATACTGATGTGCCAGGTGATATTTATGAGCGTGTATTGGACATAGTTAAAACAGATGATTTAGTTTCTAAATGGTTGAGCACTAAGAGACCATTTTTTAAAGGGAAAGCGGCTATTGAGCTGGTTGGAACTGATGAAGGAAAAGAAAAGGTGATAGAGTTCATAGACAGGTTAACTATGGGAGACTTATCATAAATTTCCCACAAGATAGCATCAAAATACCAACTGAAATATGAAAACGATAGTAGTAATGAAAGAGCTCAGCAATAATAAAAACATCTCGTTTTACAGTGATAACTCAACTTCACTATTTAACCAATACCAGTCGCTTTCATTTGATGCTGTTCATCAATCCTGGCTAGGTACTGTTAACTTATCAAAGTACAAAACAGTGTTTTAGATATCGGGACAGGAAGTGGGCGTGATGCTCTCGCATTACATGATTTAGGGTTATGCGTTACCGCAATCGAACCATCACACCCCCTTATGGATAAAGGGATGGCTCTAACTGGTGATAAAGTTACGTGGAAAAGTGATACTTTGCCCGAGTTACCATCAATAAATGAAAATACCTACGATGTAATTCTAATAAGTGCTGTTTGGATGCACCTAACTAAAGAGCAACAAAGCCAAAGCTTAAAGCGATTAAGTACATTGTTGAATGATAACGGCATACTCGTTATTACCTTAAGACATGGTGAGTTTAACGATGGAAGAAAAGCATTTGATGTAAATGCCGCACGTTTAATCGAAGAGGCTAAAGCGTTCCATCTAACAGTATTCTACACAGATAACGACACAGACCAACTTAATCGTCCTGATGTTTGTTGGGAAACTGTAGTTTTTACACGTAAGTCTTAGATTTTACTATTGTTCCTTGATACTATTTCATCATTAAAGTGAAATAAGGATTGTGATGTACCGAGGACAGTTAACGAAATGGGATAATGTCAAAGGCTTTGGCTTTATAAAGTGTTCCGAATTAAAACAAGATACCTTTATTCATATCTCTGCGCTCAAGCATATGAGCCGAAAGCCTAAACAAGGCGACTTCATTCATTTTGATGTTGAGCAACATAAAGGAAAATCTAGAGCGACTAATGCTCGTATTGAAGGCGTAAAAGCGAATTCATCCTTTAAAGTTTCCAAAAGTTATAAACCTCGCTCAGGCAATAAATTTATCTATGCTGCCGTCATTGTCGCTATCGCTGCATTCACGTTTCAGCGCCTTGATTTAGGTAAAAGCAACCAAGCACCGCAAACACAATTTACACCAACGGCAATACCAACAAAGATTACTCCAACACAGCACTTTACCTGTGATAGACGCCAGCATTGCAGCCAAATGACATCTCGTGCAGAAGCAGAGTTTTTTACTAAACATTGTCCTAATACAAAAATGGATGGAGATAATGATGGTATACCTTGTGAAAACGATTCAAGGTTTTAACTAATGACACTGGCATTCTATAACAACAAACTTCAAAGCATTAGGCCTGACAAATCATCTGGCAGGGCCAAGCCTCATAAGGTTTGTATGATGTTTGCGGTCATGGACTTAATCGAACAAGGCCATATTCAAGATAACCGTATTTACTATGATGAAACACTGAAGAAGCGCTTTAGCTGGCACTTCATGCGACTAAAGCAAGGTAATGACGCAGATAGTCCGTTCTTACCATTTTATCATTTAAAGTCCTCTGGGCTTTGGCACTTAGATGTATTACATGAGAATAAACCTGCGTTTGATTCAATCAAATCAGCAACAGATGCCAATATACGTAAGCTTGTTAACTTTGCTTACCTTGATGAAGCACTTTTTGATTTCCTTAAAAGTCCAAACACAGCGCCGATACTAAGGAATGCGTTAACAGCAAACCTAGATACACTCGAAGACCAATATGGTCGCTGGGCTAAATCCATTGGTAAGTCAGATAAAACCATTAAGAACTATGTGGGAGCGCTGAAAAACTCTATTCCTAATTGGTTAAACGATGCCGGTGTTACCAAGCAAAGCTTACTTAGCGTTGGCTCGTTTGTGGAACACGAGAATATCGTCAGTAAAACCTATGAAGTGCGAGAGTTTGTTGAAAAAGATAAACGTGGCAATGGCATGTATAGCGCAGCTATTAACAGCTATAAATCCTTTTTATCTGATATCACACAAGCTGAAGTACAACATGATATTGATGAAATCATCCTAGATAAAACCATTCCTGATACGCAAAAAGCCGTAATGGTAAATACTCGTGTTGGGCAAGGACGATTTAGAGAAGATTTGATTAACCATTGGCAGGGCTGTGCGGTTACTAAATTTCAAAACTACTCGTTTTTAATCGCATCACATATCAAGCCATGGTCAAAATCAGATAACGAAGAGCGTTTAGATCCATTCAATGGATTACTGCTCCTGGCCAACATCGATAAAGCGTTTGATTTAGGTTATATCAGTTTCGACGATCGGGGTCGTATATTGATATCCGATCATCTAGAAGAATATCAAGCTCTTTGCATAAATGCAGACATGAATGTTCTGCTCGCTAAGCAGCATCAGGATTACTTGGCGTATCACCGCGAAAAACAGTTTAGGCAGTAAATAATTAATGAACGTCGTAGAAACTCAAACTCATGGATGAACAAGGAATAGAAGAGTATATCTGGAATGACAGCGAGATTGACGAATCACAGTTTGATGTAGATTGGCATTATACTGAGGTGCTTTGTGACATGATTCCTAAGCTGAGAAATAGCTTTGCACATGGTTCGAAAGATTTATATACGATGTTGTAGGTTTTTTTGAAGATATTTCAACTATTATAAACAGCATTTATCGAGATGAAGTTCAAAAAACAAGCAAGTAAAATAAAAAACTGAGAATAGAAATATGAAATTATAATATTTCTTAATATATTTCAATCGCTTATTGGTATAGCAAGTGCTACTAGATGAAAGCAGGGCAGTCATAACCTGATATAAATCAAACAAGTGTGTTTAATTATCAGACAAATAACCAATATTGACATTTTATCTATTGAGGTGTGATTCATTATGAGACATACTGACTTTGACTATTTGAATAATAAAAAGAAATTTCTACGATATGGACAATCAATTGGAAAAGTTAAGCTACGCTCAGCAGCAGCGTCTCGCCTATATTGACTTTAAGTTGTATTTTACCGGTAGCGTTACACGCTCCGAAATTGTCCAGCACTTCAAGCTTGGTGTTTCTGCCGCGACTCGCGATATAAACCTCTATAAAGAACATGCGCCAAAGAACATGGCGTATGACAATACACAAAAGAAATACTTTCTAACCAACAGCTTTAAACCACTATTTAAGCATGACGCTAAGCGCACGCTAGTTAAGCTTGCACATCAAATCTCTGATGGCTTTGATGCCATTGGTGATGTTGAGTTTCCAGTAGAGCAACCAAGCCAGCTTAACGTACCTGATATCAATGTTATCGCCAAGCTTACTCAAGCAATGATAAACGGCAAAGCGGTAAGTGTTATCTACACCTCACTTTCAAGTGGCTCTGGTGCTCGTGAACTAGTACCACATACCATTGTAGATAATGGCCTTCGCTGGCATGTACGTGCTTATGACAGAAAAAGTAATGCGTTTAGAGACTTTGTATTAACACGCCTAGCCAAAGTAACGGTTATTAATAATGAACCTGAAGTAAATGAAATTAAGGTTCAAGATGAACAGTGGAATACCATCATGCCACTTGAAATCGTGCCACACCCTAAGAATGTTGAATATCCAACCGCCATCAAAATGGACTACGGTATGGAAAATGGCGTACTCAAATTAGATGTTAGGGCTGCAATGGCAGGTTATCTATTAAGACGTTGGAACGTGGATTGTTCTGAAAGTGCCTTACTTTCAGGCCCCGAATATCAGCTTTATTTACAGAATAATCAAACCTTGCTTATTACAAAAGAGCAAGGAGTAGAAAACTTGGCTATAGCACCAGGATATCAGCAAAATTAAAAACAAATTTAAATATATAAATTTGGGGAAGAAATCATGGCAGAAATAGATATATCGGACGTATTAAACTTAGCCCTTAAAAATTTACCAAGTAAAGACATACAACAAGCGATGCTCGATGAAGTGAAACAACGTATGGAAAATGGCGAGAGTGAAGAGCTCGCAATCCACAACGTTTTTGGCAATAACTCACCGCTTAACAAAGCACATTAGTGCTAATCAAATATTATTGGAATACAAATGGATCACAGCGCACATAACAAACTTATCTCTTTTATCTGGTCAATTGCTGACGATTGCCTGCGTGATGTATACGTACGTGGTAAATACCGTGACGTAATTTTACCTATGGTGGTATTACGCCGTTTAGATACGTTGCTAGAGCCCACTAAACAAGCAGTGCTTGATGAAGTTAAATTCCAATTTGAGGAAATGGAAGCAACAGAGCTTGATGATGCGCCGTTAATTGATGCCGCAGGATATGTGTTTTACAACACTTCTAAATGGACATTAACCAGCATTAAAGAAACCGCAACCAATAACCGCCAAATTATTTTGGCGAATATTGAAGAATACCTAAACGGTTTTAGTGCCAACGTTAAAGAAATTATCGAATGCTTTAATCTTAAATCTCAATTTCAACACATGGCAAGTAAAGACGTATTGCTTGATGTATTAGAGAAATTTGTCTCTCCTTATATCAACTTAACGCCTGACGAAGTTGAAGACCCAGAAGGTAATAAACTGCCTGCCTTGAGCAACTTAGGCATGGGTTATGTCTTTGAAGAATTAATCCGTAAATTTAATGAAGATAACAACGAAGAGGCTGGTGAGCACTTTACCCCACGTGAAGTAATTGAGTTAATGACTCACCTTGTATTTGACCCAATTAAATCAGACTTACCTCTCACTTTAACCTGTTATGACCCTGCTTGTGGTAGTGGCGGTATGCTTACCGAAACACAAAACTTTATTAATGAAAAATACCCAGTAGAAAATACCACCCGCGATATTAATTTATACGGTAAAGAGATCAACGACGAAACTTACGCTATTTGTAAGTCAGACATGATGATCAAAGGTAATGATCCTAAAAACATTAAAGTAGGTTCAACGCTTTCTACTGATGAATTTGCAGGTCAACGTTTTGATTTTTGTTTATCGAACCCGCCATACGGTAAAAGTTGGGCAAGTGAACAAAAGCATATTAAAGAAGGCTCAGACGTTATCGACTCACGTTTTCAGGTCGTGTTAAAAGATTACTGGGGTAACTTACCGAAAGAAGGCTTTGTTGACGCAACTCCGCGTTCATCTGACGGCCAATTACTGTTTCTAATGGAAATGGTCAGCAAAATGAAGCCTACCATTTCTAGAGGTGGGAGCAGCCCGTTAGGCTCGCGTATTGCCTCTGTTCATAATGGCTCTAGTTTATTTACCGGTGATGCAGGCTCAGGCGAAAGTAACATTCGCCGCTACATTATCGAAAACGATATGCTAGATGCCATAGTGCAACTACCAAACAACTTGTTCTACAACACGGGTATCACTACCTATATTTGGTTACTTAACAATAACAAACCACAAGAGCGCAAAGGCAAGGTACAACTGATTGACGCAAGCTTGTTGTTTAAAAAGCTCCGTAAAAACTTAGGTAATAAAAACTGTGAGTTTTCACCAGAGCATATTACTGAAATTACCCAAACCTATCTTGATGCAGCAAGCGTTGAACGCCAATTGACGCAAGAGAAAGATCCAACAGGCATTGCGGCTAAAGTGTTTAATAATGATGATTTTGGTTACTACAAAGTAAATGTTGAACGCCCAGACAGACGCAGCGCTCAGTTTAAAGAGGAACTTATTGCACCACTGCGCTTTGACAAACCCCTCCGTGAGCCAATGGAGCACCTTTATGCAGAATATGGCGACAAGGTTTATCAAGCTGACTTTTTTACAGCTGACAATAAAGCGAAGGAAAAGGAAGTTATTGCTTGGTGTGAAGATAACGACATTAACCTAAACGCTAAAGCGAAAGCCAAGCTACTTTCAACCGATACTTGGCTAAATGGTAAGTTGCTTGTTGAACTTGCAAACAAGCTAGCTGAAACCATTACCACAGAGTACAACGATTACAACCTGTTTAAAGCTGATGTAGAAACACGTTTTAAAGAAGTTTCAGCTGAAGTGTTAGCAGAAATTAAGCCAAATAAGCGCAAAGCTTTTTACACCACCATTATAAATGCGGTGAGCTGGTACGATGAAAATGCTGAAAAAGTCATTAAGAAAGTGGTTAAATTTAAGCAAGACAAACTTGATGAATTATTAAACCATTTAGGCTGTAACGTGTCTGATTTAGCTGACTTTGGTCTTTTCGCAACAGAGAGTGCTACAGGAAATAAAAACGAGTTCACAACTTATGAGTCAAACTCCGATTTACGAGATGCTGAATCAGTACCGCTAACTTATAACGAAGGTAATGATAGCGATAACTCTGAAATCCACCAATATTTCCTTGATGAAGTACAACCACATGTTTCTGAAGCTTGGATAAATCTTGATAGCACCAAAATTGGTTATGAAATTAGCTTTAACAAATACTTCTACCAGCACAAACCTTTGCGAGCAATGGATGACGTGGCGACTGATATCATTAGCCTTGAACAAAAAGCTGAAGGGTTAATTGCTGAAATACTTGGGGTAGAGAGCATAGGTGTTGATATTGCTAAAGTACATGGAGCGTAGTTATGGGTGAACTAACGACTATGCCTAAGTATGAGGCATATAAAGACTCTGGCGTTGAATGGTTAGGTATTGTACCTGAACACTGGGATATATCTCCTTTATGTAGCAAAGCAACTCTTAAATCTATAACTAACAGAATCGATGAAGAGTTACTTTCAGTATATTTAGACAAGGGAGTTATTAGGTTTCAAGATGTTGAATCTAAAAGAACAAACGTTACCAGTCTTGACTTAAGCAAGTACCAGTTGGTTGAAATTGGGGATTTTGTTTTAAATAATCAGCAAGCTTGGCGAGGCTCTGTCGGGGTTTCTGACTATCAAGGCATTGTTAGTCCAGCATATTTGATCCTGAAGCTTTCAGAAGAAATTAATCTTAGGTTTGGTAATTATTTTTTTCGTGATAGAAACATGGTTTCTCAATACCTTATTTGTTCTAAAGGTGTTGGGACGATTCAAAGAAATCTATATTGGCCTCAACTTAAAAGAGTTTCTATTGCATTACCGCCAATGTCGGAACAAACAGCCATTGCCAACTTCCTCGATAATAAAACAGCACAAATTGATGAAGCGATTGCTATCAAAGAAAAGCAAATTGAGCTGTTAAAAGAGCGCAAGCAAATCATCATCCAGCAAGCAGTTACTCAAGGCTTAAACCCAGACGCACCAATGAAAGATTCTGGCGTTGATTGGATTGGCGAAATCCCTGAATACTGGGATTTTTCAAAGTTAAAATACTATATTGAAATTTTACCTGGCTATGCGTTTAAAAGTGAACTCTATTCAACAAAATCTACAGATATTAGGTTGCTTAGAGGTATTAATGTATCGCCTAGTTACACAAAATGGAATGAAGTTGTTTATTGGCCTGAAAATAAAGTAAAAGGGTTAGAAAAGTACTTTCTAGAAGAAGGTGATTTAGTAATTGCAATGGATAGGCCTTGGGTATCAAAAGGAATAAGAGTTACTGAAATAAAAAAAGATGATTTACCTTGCTTGCTTTTACAGCGAGTGGGCAGAATCCGAGGGAATAAAAATGCTTTAACTGCTTATATAAAGCTTTTACTTTCAACGAATCTATTCCTTGATTACTTTGGCCCGATGCTTACAGGTATAAGTGTTCCTCATATAAGCTCAGATCAAATAGAAGGTTTTTGTGCACCAATCCCACCAGTTGAAGAACAAGAAAAAATACTAGAATACCTTCATATTCATACTGAAAAACATGATGAAGGTATCTCGTCAACACAGCAACAAATTGAAAAACTCAAAGAATACAAAACCACACTGATCAACAGTGCAGTAACAGGAAAATTCAAGGTAGCGTAAATTATGGACAATACAAATTTAATTTCAAACCTATTGGGTGAGCGCAGTAATTTTATATTAATAGGCTTAACAGGACGTACTGGCTCCGGCTGTACTACAACAGCTGATTTACTTAGCGGTGGCCAATTACAGTTCCCTTCATCAAACGAAGTAAATTATAAAACTCAACCATATTTTTCAGGTATGGATAGTAAGCGCTACGAAATTGTTAGAAAGTATGCCATTGAAAATAACGATCCGTTTTCTGTCATCAAAATTAGTGAACTAATTAGTGCTAGGATCCTTAATCTTGATATAGCTGATTTTAAGGTGTTTATTGAGTCGGTTATTGATTCAGACTTACATCAAAAGCTGGATGACGTACTTAAAAAAGCTGAATTTGACAAAAGTCAGAAAGCTTTGAAAAAACTCACCAAAGAATGCGCTTACTTTTTAGATGGAACAAGCTCTCTTGATCACAAATTAAGTGAATTGAACTTAACTAAATGGTTTGATGTTATTAATCAGTTTACTTTAAAGCTAAAAGCCGTTTTAAAAACAGAACTGGCAAACAGTTATGTACCTATTTATCAAGGTGCAGGTGATTCTATTAGACGTACAAGAAAAATAGTGTCTAACTATAGAGGAGAGCAGTTTGATCCAGAAGGTCTATTTGAATTACCGAGAATGGTTAATCGTTTAGTAAAATTTTATCGATATAAAGATAAACAAACAGGTAAAAAAACCTATATAGCCATCGATACTATTCGTAACCCGTATGAGGCGAAGTATTTTAAAGACAGATATGCTGCTTTTAATTTGGTTTCTATTAACGCACCAACACATGATAGAAAAAAATATCTTCAAAATAAGTACAAATTCACCGTTGACCAAATAAAGCTAATTGATCAAAGAGAGTCTGGAAAATTTCCAGAAGAGAAAGCAAAAGAAACTAAATCTTGTGATTCTTGTGGGCAAACAACTCAACAAAAATCGGGCTTTGATAAATATGATGAGTTAATTATTTCAAATGTTAAACGTTGTATAGAAATATCTGATATACACTTATTTAACCCAAGAAATGAGCCAAAGAATCATAATGTTTTAAAAGCGCAATTAGCCTGGTATTTAAGTTTAATTAAACACCCAGGTTTAGTTACACCCACACCACTTGAACGAGTAATGCAAATAGCATTTACTGCTAAAATGAATTCTGGCTGTATCTCCCGACAAGTAGGGGCTGTAGTGACCGACGAGCACTATTCAATAAAAGCCGTTGGCTGGAATGATGTTGCCAAAGGGCAAGTCCCTTGTAATTTACGTTCACTTGATGAGCTGGAAAACTTTTCTAGTGATACAACATATAGTGAATATGAAAGAAATAACGAAGAGTTTAGAGAACGAGCCAATACTGAATTAATTAAAATAAAAGAACTAGGTGCCAAAGGGCGAAACTTAGCTTATTGCTTTAAATCTATTCAAAATAAAATTGATAATGAAAAAAACCAAGTGCATACACGTTCACTTCATGCTGAAGAAAATGCCTTTTTACAGTTATCGAAATATGGTGGTATTGGTATAGAGGGAGGCAAACTCTTTACCACAGCAAGCCCCTGTGAACTATGTGCTAAAAAAGCTTATCAATTGGGTATAAAAGAAATCATATTTATCGACCCGTACCCAGGAATTGCAATACAACACATAATCTCAATTGGCGAAAATCCACCAAAATTAATTCAGTTTAGAGGCGCAGTTGGTAAAGCTTATCATCAACTATATGAACCTCTTATGCCATATAAAGATGAATTAGGTTATTTAGCTAAGTAACAGGGAATTGGTATGTCGGTTGAAGTGGCAAGTTGTACCTTAACGCAGTTATTCAGTAAAGAAAGTATTGTTAGTGCTAGTAATACTGAAATTCATGGCGAGTTAGCCATACCTGAATATCAGCGCCCATATCGCTGGGGTGAAGTGCAAATAAAAAAACTGTTAAATGATTATCAGCTTTTTTTAAATGATTTAACGCAAAGTGACTCTGCTTATGGTTATTACCTCGGCAGTGTTATTTTGCATCAGTCAGCTGAAAATGGTCAGCTAAATATTATTGACGGTCAGCAACGCTTAACAACATTAGCGTTAATTGCCTATGTGCAATATTTATCTCATACGGCGAATGCAGCTAATCAACCTAACGAACAAGATGCATTTGAACTTAGCCCTTTTGAATTAACGCTTAGCTACGACTCACCTGAATCGCAACAACAAATCATCAAAAACCTGACTTGGTTACAGGAGTGGCTACAAAGCAATGCTAGCCAAATAGTCACATTTGATGCTAATAAAATTAATTTAACACTAGTTGTTACACGCTCAGAAGATGATGCCTATCGTTTTTTTGAAACCCAAAATACAGGTGGAGTAAGGCTAAGTGGCCCCGATATTATTAAAGCGCATCACCTTAGAGCCATTGCACGCCAAAACCAAAATGAGTTTGCCGCTAAATGGGAAGCATTGGGCGATTTAAACTCTGTTGTTGGTTCACTAGTGAAAGGGCGCTACTGGCAAAAGCTGTATAACCGTAATGTACCTTCTCATCGTCAACCACATTTAGTGAGAAGCGCAGTAGTAAATGAACTTGGCGAAAGTACGGGTAAAGGTGATGATATTGCGTTTGGTCGCTTTGAGCGAGCTTACCTACCAGATGGTGGTCAAATAGATAAACAAGCGCAACAAGGTTATGAATTAAGGCAGCCATTAAATAGCGGTGTTAATACTATTCATTATTTAAGCTATTTTGAACAATTAAGAAGCAATTACTTAACCGAGCCATTTAAAAACAACAAGGTCAAAAATAAGCAGCTAACTGCACAAACTCCCGCTCAAGCAGGAAACAGCCTTGCACGCTTCTTCCATTTTTATCAAAACCTGATCTGTCAACTTGACGGTTGTAGCTATGTAAAAGGGTTATACGATACTGCATTGCTTATTTACATTAGCCAATTTGGTGAACAGCAATTAGACATAGCCGCTAAGAAACTGTTTCGGGTTATCTACTCCCCAAGAGTAAGCAACCAAAAAGCGGTGAGAGAAAACTCTATATCAGCGTTTGTCCGTGATAACCCTGTACTTGACTGGATTGCAGCCAGTTATACACCAAACATGTGTTTCGACTATTTAGATCGTTTTAGCTTTAAAACAGACCCTGCCAATTTAGCCGTTGATAAAAATAGCGTTAAAAAGCGCTTTATATTTAACGTATTAAAGCATTTTGAAATAGAGGTAATTGAAGGCAGGTCAGCCCAAGCACTTGCTAACACTTATACCGCAGAGTTGGATGCTTATATTCTTCCTTTAGGCACTGAAACAGTGGCTACGAATCAGATGAGCAAGCGCAAAAATAATGGAGAGCAACATGGGTAATGTATTTACAGATGAAGCTAATGCAAAAGGATGTCAGGTGACACAACATCATGTTGAAACACAAGTGCTCACGTTAAATTACATTCAAAGCAATGCATATCAATTTAGTATTCCAAGTTATCAACGTCCCTATGTTTGGCCAGATGAAGCTGTATTAAAGCTATTTAAAGATATAAATGATGCTCGTGTTGCAAAAGAGCCTAATTACTTTATTGGTACGGTGCTTACTTCAATAGAGCAAGATGAAGATGGTAATGGTATTTATGAGCTAATTGATGGGCAGCAACGCACCACTACGTTAATACTTATTGCGCTTGCCTTTAAAATGGCAAAAGTTGATTCAGCTATTGCCGGTATTGCGGCTTTTAAAAAGCAACCGAGACTGCAATTTACTATTCGTGATCAAGTTCAACACTTATTAGGTAGTTTAGCTGGCTTAGATGATTATGTATTTCCAGGGCTAGAAGCCATTGGTGAAAACCCATATTTAAAACGCATATATGCAGCATTACAGGTATTAGAACAACAAGTTAAAGCCCTCAAACACGAAGATCGTATTTTATTAGGAGATTACATTTTTAATAATGTGCAATGGGTGAATAATATTGTCCCTCAGCAAATGGATTTAAATCGTTTATTTGCCACCATGAATACTGCTGGTATACAGCTTGAACAGACCGATATATTAAAGTCAAAACTACTTAAACAGGTTTCTACTAATAAGCCTTTATTTGATGCTATGTGGTTAGCGTGTGAACACATGGAAAATTACTTTGAACGTAATGTACGTAAAGTTTTCCCACACGCACCGTGGAATGATATTAAATCAGAACATTTAGCTTGTTTTGATGAAGCGTTATTTGTGAAAAACGCTGGCAGCACTGCGCAAAAAGTAGGCTTGACCATTATGCAACTAGCTGAGCAATTGAAAGCAAGTGCAGCGGACACAGATAAAAACATTGATGCTAGTACAAACTCGGATAATGGCAACGAGCAGGATTCTGGCACCTACGATTTAGAAACCGAAACCGTTTATTGTCGCCCAATTATTAGTTTTCCGTTATTACTTATCCACGCTTATCGAATTTACTTAGCACACCGAGCTGTTGAGTTAAAAGATGGTTCAGACGATGTTCTACCTCGTGTACACGCCGATAAGTTACTGGAAACTTTTGAGCCGCTTACTAAAGCAAGTGAAGAAGAAGTTAAAGAATTTATAAAAACGTTGTGGCAAGTGCGTTATCAGTTTGACCGTTGGGTAGTTAAGTGGGTTGAGCGTGATGATAGTGATGATGAACAGTTGCGCTTAACTTATCTGACAAGAAGCGAATCAAGTGGAAAACAGTACATTAACCGTACTCAAAAAGAGTTAAACGAATTAGTGATGCTGCAAAGTGTGCGTAACTTTACTGGTGAACGCAGTGCTCAGTATTGGATCACGCCTTTCATCGCAGGCTTGATGAAAGATAATATAACTGAAGATTCACAAGCTATAGCCTTGCTTGAGAAAATTGATAACGATTTATCATTGGCTGGTGAGTCGGAAACTCAAAAAACAGCTAGCTTCAAACAAGCAAAACAACAGCAACCTGAAGTAAATTCTTGGCAAGCAAACGTTGATTATTTTGCCCAAGCGAGAGGTACTAGTTTTGAACATTATTGGTTTCAAAAACTAGAATATATATTATGGAAACAAGAGCCAGATAGGCAGCTAGAACAGTTTAAAAAATACCGTATAACGGCTAAGAACTCTGTTGAGCACGTATATCCTCAGCATGAAGAGCATCAAAATATGTTGGAACGAGACTTCTTAGATGCATTTGGTAATTTAGTTTTATTAAGTCCAGGTGAAAACTCGTCATACAGCAATCAAGCGGTTAAGAAGAAGTTGGTTGATTTTGAAGCTAAGCCACAATATGACTCTTTAAAATTAAAAGGCATGTTCAAATTATTAAAAGAACAAAACGATTGGCAAGAAGATCAAATAAAACAACATCAGAAAGAAATGTTGAGTACATTAGCAATGCATTACGGTAACAAGGAATAATTATGGTTAGCCAAACAAATGAACAAGCTTTAGAAGCCGCAATTGAAAAGCACTTAACAGGTACGTGTTTAGAAGATTTAAAAGCCGGTGTTAAGGAAGCTGTACCTGCCTATAACAATGCTCTGTATAAGCTTGGCTATCCTGTTGACTTTGATATGCATTACGCTATAGATACCAACTACTTTTGGCAGTTTCTACAAAACACACAAGAGCAAGAGCTAGAAAAACTGAAGAAAAATAGCCCCAATGACTGGGAGCGTAAAGTACTTGAGCGTTTTGATAGACTGATCAAAAAACATGGCATTTTGCATTTGCTAAAAAAAGGCTTAAGTGTTGAAGATGCGCACTTAAACCTGATGTATCCAGCACCATTAGCTAGCAGTAGTGATTCTGTTAAACAAAACTTTAATGCCAATATATTCAGCTCAACTCGTCAATTAAGGTATTCAAAAACTAACCCGTTACAAGAAATTGATATGGTACTTTTTATCAATGGTATTCCGTTGATAACACTAGAGCTGAAAAATGCTTGGACCGGTCAAAATGCGCGTTACCATGGGCAAAAGCAGTATCGTAATGATAGAGATACCTCGCAGTCGTTATTGCAGTTTGGTCGTTGTTTAGTGCATATGGCGGTTGATACTGACGAAGTATATATGACTACCAAGTTGGCAGGTAAAAGTACCTTCTTTTTACCGTTTAACAAAGGTAATAATCATGGTCAGGGCAACCCACCTAACATGTATGGCCACAAGACTAGTTACTTATGGGAAGAGGTCTTTTCTAAAGCGAGTCTTGCTAACATCATCCAGCACTTTGTTCGTTTAGATGGTAGTAGCAAAGATGACTTGAAGAAACGTACCTTGTTCTTTCCTCGTTACCACCAAATGGATGTTGTTCGTCGCTTAATTGACCATGCTTCAACTAACGGTGTTGGTCACACTTATTTAATTCAGCACTCTGCCGGTTCAGGTAAGTCGAACTCAATTACTTGGGCTGCCTATCAGTTAATAGAAACGTATCCTGCTACTGCTGATATTCAAGGTAGTAAAGGTGTTGAACAACCGTTATTTGACTCAGTAATCGTGGTTACTGATAGACGATTACTTGATAAACAACTTAGAGATAACATTAAAGAATTCTCAGAAGTTAAGAACATTGTTGCCCCTGCATTTAAATCATCTGAGCTTAAATCTGCCTTAGAAAATGGCAAGAAAATTATCATTACTACTATTCAAAAATTCCCATTTATTATTGATGGACTTGCAAATTTAAGTGATAAACGATTTGCAGTGGTTATTGATGAGGCTCACAGCTCCCAAGATGGAGATACATCAGGAAAGATGAACGCTGCTATGGGTTTTGTCGACGATGAAGTTGTTGATAAAGCGCTTCGCAGTATAAAAGCTAGAAAGATGAACCCTAATGCATCTTATTTTGCTTTTACAGCAACACCTAAAAACTCTACATTGGAAAAGTTTGGCCAAAAACAAGAAGACGGTAGTTTTAAGCCATTCCATTTATATTCAATGAAGCAGGCAATAGAAGAAGGTTTTATTCTCGATGTTATTGCTAACTATACAACCTACAAAAGTTATTATGAGATTGAGAAGTCGATACAAGATAACCCTGAGTTTGATACCAAAAAAGCACAAAAACGATTGCGAGCTTATGTAGAAAGCAGCCAGCAGACCATAGACACCAAAGCTGAAATTATGCTTGAGCATTTTATTCCACAGGTAGTAAACACCAAAAAGCTACGTGGTAAAGGCAAAGGCATGGTTGTAACTCAGAATATTGTTACAGCTATTCGATATTACAAAGCTATGAGGCGAGTTCTAGAGGAGCAAGGCAATCCTTTCAAAATTGCGATAGCATTTTCGGGTACAAAAGAAGTAGACGGCATTGAGTATACTGAAGCTGATATGAACGGTTTTGCCGAAAGCAAAACTAAAGAAAAGTTTGATACTGATGAATACCGGTTATTAGTTGTTGCTAACAAATATCTTACTGGTTTTGATCAACCTAAACTATGTTCAATGTATGTAGATAAGAAGTTAGCAAGTGTACTTTGTGTGCAAACTCTATCTCGATTAAATCGCTCTGCGCCAAAGCTTGGTAAAAAGACAGAGGATTTATTTGTACTCGATTTCTTCAATACCGTTGATGATATTCAAAGAGCTTTCGATGATTTCTATACTTCTACAACACTTTCTCAAGCAACTGATGTCAATGTGTTACACGAGCTAAAAGATGCAATGGATGATGTTGGTGTTTATGAGTCGTACGAAGTCAAAGAGTTTTTTGACCGCTATTTTAATGGTGAGGATGCACAAACATTAAGCCCAATTATTGATACTGCCGCTGAACGCTTTAATGAAGAACTAGATCTTGAAGATGATGATAAAATCGACTTTAAAGTAAAAGCTAAGCAGTTTGTGAAAATATATGGGCAAATGGCATCAATAATGCCATTTGAAATTGTCGGTTGGGAGAGACTATTTTGGTTCCTTAAATTCTTAATTCCAAAATTAAAAGTCAAAGATCCTGATTCAGATAAACTCGATGCTTTGCTAGATTCTGTAGACTTAAGTTCATATGGACTTCAGCGTACGAAACTTAATCACAGTATAACTTTAGATGCTGAAGAAACAGAATTAGATCCTCAAAACCCAAATCCTCGCGGTGCTCACGGTGGTGATGATGACAAAGATCCACTAGACGAGATCATTAAAAACTTTAACGAAAGATGGTTTCAAGGTTGGAGTGCGACACCTGAAGAGCAAAAAGTTAAATTTATAAACATTGCTGAAAGTGTGAAAAGTCACCCTGATTTTGAAGCGAAATACCAAAACAACCCTGATCCACATAACCGAGAATTAGCGTTTGAAAAAATGCTTAAAGAAGTCATGTTAGCAAGGCGTAAAGATGAGCTAGAGCTGTATAAGTTATTCGCTGGAGATAGTGCATTTAAAGCATCTTGGACACAGAGTATGCAAAGAAGTGTTGGTTTATAAAAAAGTTTGTTATTAATTTTTGGTATTTTACAGGCTATAAAAATATCACTTAAACATAAATTACCAAAAAACCAAGTGTTGAACGACAGCACACATGGTTGAATTAAGGAATATTATTAATGCAGTATTCAGAAAAAGATTTTGAAATAGCTAGAGTTCAGGCTAAAGAAATATGGAAGCTTCTTGATTACATAAGAGGAGCATCTCCGATTTCTGAATTTAGATCTTTAGCATACTCATTATTGTTCATAAGATATATGCAAGCTAAAACTGGGCAACATTTTAATGCGCCCAGATTTTATAGCTTTTCTGAAATTGCTAATTATATTTCTATGTTAACTAGCGCTTGTGTGGAACTCGACTTATTCAATGAACTACAGGCTAGACAATTTAGCGAACACATCGAAAGGGTATTGCTAAATAATGATAATATTGAAGAGGAAAACGTTAGATGGGCAGTTAATGGTGGCTTTAATGATAATAGCCATGCTGTCATAGATTTAACACTAACAGTCTTAAATAATCTATTTTCAGAAAATGAAACTAAATCAGGAAGTGAATTCTACACACCTAACGATATTAATACATTAGTGGCGCAATTAGCGATTAATTATACGCCTACTTCTATATGTGATCCTTTTGCAGGTAGTGGTGGTACAGTTTTTTCATTTTTTGAAAATTTACCCCCAAGTTATCAAAGTGAAATCTGTATTGATACACAAGAAATGAATCAAGATGCTCACTTTCAAGTACAAATAACCCGAATAATAAAAGGAATAAGAGGCACTGATTATCTAGGTGATTCATTATCTAAACCTGAGTATTCTAATAACAAATATGATTTGATAGCTTCTTTTCCACCTTTTGGATTAAAAATCCCTAAAGAAATAAGAAGTGACATTATTCATAAAGACTCTCACCCATTTCTTTACCTTGCTGATGTGCTTCCAAATAGCAGAAGCGACTGGTTTACGTCTCTTTCTATGCTCTCTTCATTAAAACCCGGTGGTAAGTTAATTTGTGGTATGACACTAGCTGCTTTCACAAGAGGTGGATCAGAATCATATTTAAGGGAATCTCTAGTAAAGAAAAACATAATTGAAACAGTTATTTTATTACCCAAGGGAATTCATTATTCTACTACGGTTTCAACTGTTCTGGTCATTATGAATGCAGAGGAGAAACATTATATTGAAAACCTTCCGGTTAAATTTGTTGATGCTTCGCTATTTTATGTACCAAAGCGTGGAAGAAATATTCTTTCTAATGAGAACATTAAAGGTATTGTAGACTCTTGTAACGAAAATGGACGGTTTAGTTACTCTGCTAGCTTAGAAGAAATTCAAGCTAAAGAGTTTAATTTAGACCCAACTTTATATGTAAGTAAAACAATAAAAATTAATAACCTAACTCTTAATAACTTTCGGGGATATAAGAAATTTAAGCTTTCAATTAATAACAAATTGACAGTGTTAGTTGGTGAGAATGGAGCTGGTAAGACAAGTATACTTGAAGCTATAGCTTGTGGTTTAGGCCCTTTTTTAACAGCTATGCCTGACGCCAAAGGCAAGTTAATCCGAAATTCTGATATCCATATTGATTCTAAAGGTATTGCTGATTTAGCAAGAATTTCAATTGATACCGTATCTAGCTTAAGTTGGGATTTAGCCACAAAAGGTGCTAATAAAACTAATATAGCAAAAGTAGGTACAGCAGCTTTATCTGATTTTGCAAAACAAATTGTAGATCTTGATGAAGAGTATCCACTGATTGCATATTATGGCACTAATAGAACATTATCAGCTAATACAGGTAAAGTGCTGATTAATCCCTTTGAAAAAGAAGCTCGTGGTGATGGTTATGATTCTGCATTGGATGCAAAAATCAACTATAACGTTATAAAAAATTGGTTCTCAAAAATAGAAGTTGATGAACTCAAGCTTCGAGATGAGAAGCAGAATCACCAATTTGTTCACCCAGCTAAAAACCTGATACAAAATACTGTTAAGTCTATTGTAGAAAGAACTGATAATGTAACCTTTGACAAGGATACAAATGATGTTGTTGTATCTTGGAAAAACGAAGAAAATCAAACCATATCACTGAGTTTAGAGCAATTAAGTGAAGGTTATAGAAACATGGTTGCCTTAACAATTGATCTCGTAAGACGAGCCTATTTACTAAACCCAAAGAGTAACGATCCATTAAATGTTAGCGGTATAGTTTTGATAGATGAAATTGAACTACATCTTCATCCAAGGTGGCAACAAAAAGTACTCTCCGATTTAACTAACTTATTTAAAAATATACAGTTCATTGTCACAACACACAGTCCACAAATATTAACAACTGTAAAAGGTGAAGCAATTCGTGTTGTTTCAAGCGCATTTGAACAGGCTGAACTTGTATCTTCTCCTTTTGGTGGTGAAAGTAACAGAGTTCTCTTACAAGTGTTAGGTGTTGAAGCTAGACCAAAAACTATAGTTTCTGAGTTATTAGCTAGATACTTTGCCTTAATTGAAGATGGTAAAGGCGAGGGCGAAGATGCCCTAGAATTAAGGAAACGGCTCAATGAACTAACAGATTCTACTGAGCCAAAACTCGATGAAGCAGATCTTGCGATTAAGCGAGTTAAATGGATGAAATCAAGAAATAAGCAGTAAAATATGCCTTTATATAATGTAGATGAACCTAGGGAGCTCATTGATTTCACCTCTGAAACCCCTTTAGCAACTTGGAACGAGTTGAAAGCTAATAGTGATGTTAATAACTCAGTTAAACGGGCCGCTTTTATAAAAACAGGTGGCTTATGTATTTATTGTGAACATAAACTGATACCAAAACTAGACTACCAAATTGAACATTTTCATCCTAAATTAGGTAATGACAACTCAGAATTTGGTGATGGTGTTCCTAACAGAGCAATTGAATGGCTGAACCTTTTTCCAGGCTGTTTAGGTGGTACAGCGAGAAAAAGTGATTTTACATCAGAGGTTGATCATTTAGAAAGAACTGGTGCTAATAAAAAAAACAAATCTGCATTAACCTGTGGTCAACGTAAAAAAGATAAGCCCGTAGAAAATAATTTTATTTCTCCAGAGCTATTATCTAATGACCGTTCTATATTTAAATTTAATGGTTCAGATGGTTCTATATCAGTTGACGAACAAGCATGCGAAGCTTTAGGAATTGATGTTGAGCTAGCAGGTAAACATACCCAGGAACTGAATTTAGATAGCAAACGTCTTAGAGGCATACGAGAAAAGTTCAGTTCTATTTTGGAATCAGAATTTAATAAAGCTTTCGAATTTGATCCAAGTGATATAGAAACTTTAATTAAGGAGTGGTTAGCCCTAGATGATCAAGGTGTTCATCAGCATCCTTTTTATTCTTTGATCGTTTCAAAGTATTCATAATCTCAAGTAACGCTACGTAAAAACTGCGAGTAAATATATACAAAAATAAATTTCATACACGTAGCGTTACGTAAAATAGGATCTAGTAGTTAACTTGCAAACGGTAAAATGTCAGTAAGCTAAAACACTAAATAGACTAATCAATTCAATAAGATAATTTCCCAGTAAAGACTGGATCCGATCTAGTTCTTAATTTGGATTAACAAACAAATGCAGGGATAACCACACTAGAATCTGTACAGCCCACTAAGTCCGATACCTTTTAGTATTGGACTTAGTGAGTAGGAACTAATTATCCCCGAATATAGAAGTTTTCTACGTTTGTAATGTTTGTAATTATAGCAAAGTACTTATGTTTAAAGTCTATAAACGGATATGCCATAAGCGCCTAAACTAGATACTCTTGCCGTTGGTGAGCAATCTACTAACCACAATTCGGTATCAATCTACTTTTCGTTTTTTACCGCTTTCTGCACGTAATTTATTCTCCGACTGAACATAAATTGTGTCTGTTGTTGCCATACTTGCATGACCTAAATCTTCAGATAGATCTTTTAAGGCTCGACCGCGCTCAATTTCCATACTGGCACCTGTGTGTCTAAGCCAATGAGTGGTGGCTTCTTTGAGTTTTATCGATTTGTTTTCACCTTCCAAACGTCTCATTCGTGTATATGCATGGTCAAAAACATCTTGAACCAAACGCCTAAGGTGTCTTGATGTCATACCGCCTTGGCCACGAATTTTTTCAACCAACACATTGTTGTCACCACTTGTTGGTAATGCCGATAAGTCTCTAGATAAACGATATCGCTTTAGAAATGGAATAAAATCAGAAGGCACTGTGGTGTCTCGAAGTTTTCTACCTTTGCCAAAAATTTTAAGCCACCAGTTATCGTCTTCATCTTGCCAAAAATGTCCCATTACTGGAGACCAATTATCACGCTCAGACAGTTCAGATATTCTTAAAAATAAGGTTTTTAATGAGGCAATAACAAATAAATTTCGTTCATAAAGTGGATCCTCGTTTGCCAAATCAATTGCGGTGTCTAAAATATATTGCCATTGAGAGCCAGATAACCGTTTTACTTCTTTTACTTGCGCATCACTTATAAAATGTCTGCAATCTTTTTTTGCTATTTGCGCAGGGTTTCCGTAACACAACTCTTCGCCCATCAGGTAGTTATAAAACACGATAATAGCAGTAAAAGTTGATGTTAAGGTTTGTTGTGATGGTCGATATTTTTTTCTATCTACCTCTTTTGAGGTTTGACTTTTAGCCGCTTGCATTTTGAATGGACGCCACTCTTCATTTATTGAAAAAAAGCTGTTTTTCAACTTAAAGCGTTCTTGGTTGCTAGTACCAATCCAAGTTACTGGTGGTTTCCAACAAAAGTCGGCGTAGTCTAAAATGTCAGTTTTGCGTAATTCATCTATTGGTGATTTTTTAACTAAAAAAGACCAAAGTAAGAATTTTTCAATTTCATTTCTAAATCGATCATAAGTATGAATTGATTTATTGCGACCAGTGTATTCAAGAAACGATTTACCCCATTGCCAGTGCGACAAATGCCATTGGGTGTTTTTTCTTAAATTATCTTCAAGTTCAGGATAATCGCAAAATTCAAACTCAATTAACTCTGCATAAGTTGGATATAAAGGAAAAAAAGATGGTTTAGTCATATTCCTATACGATTGAATTATAATAGTTAAGTAACTTAAGTTGTATACTAAACTGCTTAAGTTATTAAGTCCAATACTAGACAGTATTGGACTAGTTTAATATTGTTTATATTCTATATAGTTGTATTGTAGTTGTTACATTTTTTCTTATACAATTGCACATTAAACATTCATATAATTAACCAATTTTTATTATGTTAATGCCCTACTTCAATTTCTAATGATATAAAACAAATAAGCGTCTATTAAACGCAGTATCTCGCTTGATTCAGCTAAAAATGTAAAGCACAATACTACTTAACAAGTGTATGCCTATCACCTATTTTAGTGAAGTGTTAGTAAAGAAAATTCAAATGTTTAAGTCATAATGAACTCAATGATTATAACTGTCGATATTACTTGAACAATCAAATAATTTTATGGAAAAAATCATGAAAAAATCAGTGATTAGCTTTTTGGTCTTCGGTGTTGTTATTGCTGTTAGCGCAACTTTCACATGGCAATGGTGGCAACAACAGCAATCAATATTAGCGAAAGATTTTGTTTCTGGTAACGGAAGGATTGAAGCAGATCAAGTGGATATTACCACTAAATATTCAGGGCGGGTAAAGCATATTTTAGTTCAAGAAGGTGATTTAGTTAAACCAAATCAAATACTTGCTAAAATGGATACCACTGAACTTGATGCTCAATTAGCACAGACACAAGCTCAGGTTGCTCAAGCACAAGCTGCTGTAGCTGAAGGTGCTGCGTTAATAGCACAACGAAAAAGTGAATTAACCTTGGCTGAGCTTGAGTTAAAACGTGTTGCCCCCTTAGTTAAAACAGGAGCAATGTCACAAAGTATTGCCGATAAAACAAAAACCATAAGAGATACTGCTGTTGCTGTTTATACTGCTGCAAAAGCACATGTGCATACCCTTGAACAATCAGTTTTAGTTGCTAAATCTGCAGTCACGCGTGTACAAACTCAAATTGATGAGGCAACACTTAAATCTCCTGTAATGGGTCGTGTACTTTATCGTTTAGCACAACCAAATGAAGTATTAGGGGGCGGCGGAAAAGTCCTTACTATTATCAACCTTGGTGAAATTTATATGGAAATGTTCTTGCCTTCAGCACAAGCTTATTTAACCCCTATTGGCGCACAAGCAAGGATAAAACTCGATATTATCGATACGGCTATTCCCGCTCAAGTGAGCTTTGTTTCACCTGAATCACAATTCACACCAAAACAAGTTGAAACACAGAGCGAACGAGATAAATTAATGTTTCGTGTAAAAGTACGTATACCTCAAGCATTAGTGTTAGAACATATTGAACAAGTTAAAACAGGCGCAAGAGGCGTAGCTTATATCCGTTTGTCACCAGAAAAAGGTGAAAAGCCTTCTCCTTGGCCTGATTTTTTACAAAAATTACCTGATGATGTTTTATCAAGTGAAAGCAGCCCTGTTGAGCAAAACAATCAGTAAAGGACGCCTAAAGTGAACGAAACTCGGCAAACAGTAGCGAGCATTACAGGTGTTACCCATTACTATAATAATACGTTGGCACTCGACAATATTAACTTATCTATTCCAGCAGGTTTGATGGTTGGGCTATTAGGGCCTGACGGTGTTGGAAAGTCGACATTGATGGGATTAATTTCGGGTGCAAGAAAACTTCAACAAGGACAATTAATCGTATTAAACGGTGATATGACGTCTGCTAAGAACCGAGAGATGATCGGCCCTCGTATTGCCTATATGCCACAAGGTTTAGGTAAAAACCTTTATTCAGAACTAAGTGTTGAAGAAAATTTAGATTTCTTTGGAAAACTATTTAATCAATCTACTGCTGAACGTAAATTACGCATAGATAAATTAACAAAAGCAACTGAATTACATGCTTTTTTATCTCGACCTGCTAAAAAGCTTTCAGGCGGTATGAAACAAAAACTTGGTTTATGTTGTGCGCTTATCCATGACCCTGACTTACTCATATTAGACGAACCTACCACGGGTGTTGACCCACTGTCGAGACAACAGTTTTGGCAACTAATTGCCTCAATAAGGGCAGAACGCCCGACAATGAGTGTATTGGTATCTACTGCCTATATGGATGAGGCGGAAGGTTTTGATTATTTAATTGCGATGGACGCTGGGCATGTGCTTGATATTGGCACACCACAGGAATTAAAAACAAAAACTAATGCTCAAAATTTAGAAAGTGCCTTTGTCAGCTTGTTACCTGAAAAAAAACGAGCTAACCATAGTGAACTTATTATTCCACCCTATCAAAAGACGCAAGACTCCCCTGCCATAATAGCTGAGCATTTAAGTCGCCGTTTTGGTGACTTTACTGCAGTTAACAATGTTAGTTTTGAAATACAAGTTGGGGAGATTTTTGGTTTTCTAGGCTCAAATGGTTGTGGCAAAACAACAACGATGAAAATGCTTACGGGTTTATTGCCTGTATCAAGTGGTGATGCGTATTTATTTGGTAAACCAATAGATGCCAATGACTTAGAAACGCGTCAACGGGTTGGCTTTATGTCTCAGGCTTTTTCATTGTATGGTGAATTAACTGTCTCTCAAAATTTAACCTTACATGCACGTTTGTTTCATCTATCTCCCGCACAAGCAGCCTCTAGAATAGATGAACTCGTTAATCGTTTTGGATTACTTACCTACCTGGATGAACCTGCGGCATCGTTACCCTTGGGTATGCGCCAACGACTGTCGCTTGCGGTCGCAGTTATTCATGAACCAGAAATGCTGATACTAGATGAGCCTACTTCGGGTGTTGACCCCATCGCTAGAGATTTATTTTGGGAATTACTGGTAGAGCTGTCACGTAAAGACAAAGTAACTATTTTTGTGTCTACTCATTTTATGAACGAGGCGCTGCGTTGCGATCGAATTTCGTTAATGCATGCAGGTGAAGTGCTAATTTATGGTACGCCACAACAGTTAATTGAAACAAAAAATGTTAATACGTTAGAACAGGCATTTATAGAATATTTAGAAGATGCCATTCAGCGTAAAAAACAAAAAGAACATAGACAACAAGCCTCTCAATCTAACAATCAGGTCGATATTACGCCTTCAATAGCTCAACCTATAACAATCGAAAATGTACCATCTAAAAAAGACACGGTTAAATATAATCGATTTAGTTTTCATCGGCTTTTAGCCTACAGTTACCTTGAATCTATGCAAGTATTACGTGATCCAATACGCCTAGCGTTCGCATTTATTGGCAGTGCAATACTGTTAATAGTCATAGCTTATGGTATTTCACTTGATGTTGAAAATTTAAATTACGCAGCGTTTGACAATGATAGAACACCAGAAAGCCGTCAGTATTTAAGTAATTTTGAAGGCTCACGGTACTTTGTGAGTCGGCCAAATGTGCAAAGTAACGAAGAATTAGAGCGACGTTTACGATCAAATGATATCACCTTAGCTATTGAAATACCTGCAGGGTTTGGGCGGGACCTAAAAAATGGTAAATCACCCAGTATTTCAGCATGGATAGATGGCTCAAATACTATCCGTTCAGGTACCATTGAGGGATATGTAACTGGAGTGCACCTAAGTTATATAGCTGAGCTAGCTAAAAATGTAGGGTTAGATATGAGTGCCTTAGCAAATGTTAAGCTTGAATCACGCTACCGTTACAATCCAACGTTTAAAACAGTCTATTCAATAGGCCCTAAAACACCAGCCATGCTGTTATTATTGTTTCCAGCTATTCTTATGGCAGTGAGCATATCCAGAGAAAAAGAAATTGGCACTATTACTAACTTTTTTGTAACTCCCACTAAAAAACTCGAGTTTTTAATGGGGAAACAACTGCCATACATTGCCATAGGAATGCTTAACTTTTTTATTTTAACCATTATGGTTGTCTATTTGTTACAAGTACCGTTAAAAGGTAGCTTTTTAGGCTTAATGCTAGGTGCTTTGTGCTATATCATTGCAGCAACAGGCTTTGGCTTACTTATCGCCTCGGTAACTAAGTCTCAAGTGGCTTCTATTTTTGCTACTGCCATTTTATGCATGCTACCTACCCTTCAATTTTCAGGCATTGTGCAACCCACCTCTACACTTGAGGGTTCAGGGCATATTATTGGTACGCTTTGGCCTGCAACATATTATATGCATTTGAGTGTTGCAGCCTTTACCAAAGGTCTTGGCTTTTTCGATTTAGCAAACGATATCATTGTGCTTGCCTTATTTGGGCCTATATTTATTGCTATTGCCGCCTTTTTTCTTAAAAAGCAGGAACGTTAGACCATGAAAACATGGATCAATATATTTTGGCTTGGCATAAAAGAATTACGCAGCCTTTTGAGTGACGTTATCATGTTAATGTTAATTGTTTATTCATTTAGTTTGGCTATCTATGCTGAGTCTACTGCTATTAGTGAATCAGTACATAATGCGTCTATTGCTATTGTTGATGAGGACAATTCAGCATTGTCTGGGGCTATCGCAAACGCGCTATATCCACCCTACTTTAAAACACCGACGCTTATTTCAGCAGCAGAAATTGATCGAGGTATGGATCAAGACACCTTTATGTTTGTGGTTACCATTCCACCTAAATTTGAACAAAACATACGACAAGGTCGTCAACCTACAGTACAAATAGATATTGATGCCACCGCTGTTACACAAGCAAGCATTGGTAATAGTTATATACAAAGTATTATTACCAAAGAAGTTAATCATTTTGCCAACCGTTCTGATGCAACCACAGCTTATCCCGTACAATTAATTCAACGTCGTGCCTTTAATCCAAATGGTACTGGCATGTGGTTTAGTGCTATCAATGCATTACTTAATCAAATAACGATGTTAACAATTATTTTAACGGGTGCAGCCTTGTTGCGCGAGCGTGAACACGGAACAATTGAACATTTACTAGTCATGCCTTTAAATGCTTTTCAGATAGTAATTGCCAAAATTTGGTCTAATGGTTTAATTATTTTAGTTGCTTTTGCGTTGTCTATGTTAGTTATGGTCGAACAAACGCTCGATATTCCTATCGCTGGTTCAAAATTATTATTATTACTGGGAACAGCTTCTTACTTATTTGCAGCAGCTGCCATTGGCATTTTTTTAGGAACAATTGCACAAACTATGGCACAATTTTCTCTGTTAGTGCTTATGGTCATTATTCCTATGGTAATGCTTTCTGGTGGTTTAACCCCAATAGAAAGTCAACCCGATATTATTCAACCTATCACCTGGTTATTACCTTCAAGACACTTTATGGACTTCTCTCAAGCGGTTGTATTTCGTGGTGCTGGGTTTGATTTAGTTTGGCCTCAACTTACTATAATCATAGCGTTGGGGGCAGTATTCTTTATCGCTAGTCTTGCAATGTTTAGACGATCTTTAGAAAGAATGACGTAAGGTTATTGTAACAGTATTAAAGCAGCTGTAACGGTAAAAGCAGTTAGTAGTTATGCTGCTTTAATATTAAGGCTATTACACCATTGAATTGCTTTTAAGAACTCAGCTTGAACAACTTCTTTATCTAATGCGTATTGTTTTAAGCTATTTTCTAATGTTTCGTTTGAATTTAACTTTTCATGGCCAAGAATATAATTAGTGGTTAAATCAAGTAACTTCCCTAATAAACCATCATGCTTCACTAATGCGGTTTCTATTGGTTTTGCCAAAGGCATTGTTTTAACAATTTCTGACATTGGCATGGACAACATGACTTCAATAGCACTGAGTAATCCTGTAATAAACGCAAAATCATTAACGGCTCTAAAGACAATATTATTACTTAATGCAAGCATCATTTTGCCAGTAATTAACGCTTGTTTACAGACTTCGTCGGTGGTTTCTGAAGTTAGGTTAGATAAGGCAAGAATTGAAACAAATTGTCTTAGTTTATCTTCACCCAAATACGCCGCTGCTTGCTTTAATGAAGTTATTTCAACACGAGATCCTGTTGAAACATTGTTCACCATTTTAAGTAGCCCAACCGTTAAATTAACATCATGACTTATAATTTCGGCTACTGATTCAAAATTCAATGGATAGTTAAACGTTTCACTTAGCAAGTTAAGCATTTGAGTTTTAATGGGTGATAATGCCTGCCCTTCAATAATTTCAGGTTGATGGTAAAAATAACCTTGAAAATAATCAAAACCTACTTCAGCTAATGTTTGTTGTTGGTTTCTTGTTTCAACCTTTTCAGCAGCAATTGCAATATTAAAAGGTCTCATGCGTTCAACGGCATGAATAATACGTTTAGTATTAATTTTCTCAATATCAATTTTAATAATATCAATATAAGGAAAAAGTATGTCCCAATGAGGCTCTAAATCATATTCTGTTAACGCAACCATATAACCATTGTCATGATAAAACTTAATAATTTTCAATAATTTTTTTGTGGGTTTTTCAGCCCCTACAAGTTCAATAACAATAGAGTCTTTGTTAAACATTAAGGGGAATTTGTGAATTAAACAATTTTCAGTAAAATTAATAAAGGACAATTTACCCATACTGATTGTTTCTATATCACCATGAATATGGTTTTGAATAATTAACTTTGAACTGGCAACATCGTGCTCAATATCAGGGAACTTATTATCGCAACTATCTCTAAATAATAATTCATAACCAATAGTTTCTAATTTTTCATTAAGAATGGCTTGTCTGGCGATATAAGTATGTTTCATTTTACAATATTATTAATAATTAATTACTTTAAGATTACCACTATCTTATGAAATTGCTAGAGTAAAATTCTATCTTAGGTGTTTTTTTGTTCAATGTGCAATATTGGTATATTTATTTTTTAAGGTAAGGTTTTAGCATTTCACCTGTACCATCAATGTTAGCAGGGGGGGTAATGGTAAGCAAATCAGTGATAAAAGGAAAAACATGAATATTTTCAAAAAGTAATATTTCCTTACTTTTTAATATATCAGGGCCTGTCGCCAGAAATATGCCCAACAAACCCTTCTGATTAATGGGATCATATCCATGTGTGCCATTATTTGAAGTATTTAAATCAATATTTTCTTTTACAAAAGTTGCAGGGGGTGTTGCTTCAAAAATAATATCTGGCACCAGTGTATTATTATCAGCTAGTTGCCAATTTTTAGGGTAATTTCCCTTGGTATAGAGGGTGTATAAATGCTTATTCAAATCAGTTTCTGCTTGTTTTTTTAAGCGTTGTGTAATTTCTAATTGTTTCAGCTCATCCAGATTTGGCTGCGTAAAGTAAAGATATATTTGAGTATCATTTCGAGATACAGTGATTACATTATTTTTTATTAAATTAAGAATTGAAGCGTCAAAAACCTGTGACGGTTTAACAAGTTTACTTTTATCTGTTTGCATCATGCCATGATCAGATACGATGATAAGATTTACTTCATAAGGTACTTCAGTTGCAATTTTTGCAACAAAATCACCTATTAAAAAGTCAATGTCATTAATGGCTTGTTTAACCTCATTTGAATTAGGGCCATAAGTATGCCCTGCACTGTCAACGATTGAAAAATAACTAACAATTAGTTGAGGTTGTTGTTCACTTGGCAACATTAACCATTGTAGTAATTGAGCAAAACGCTTTTCATTAGAATCTTTAGTGTTAAACCCTATGTTATAGGTTGGCTGTTTGTCTAGGGCTTCTGATTCAGGCCAAAAATAAACAGCTGATTTTATGTCGTTTTGCTCTGCCAAAACCCATAAAGGATCTGCTTTTAACCAAGCCGCATTATTTTTACCTGCACCTAAACGGTATTGTTGTTTTATCTCAGGACTGTAGAAAGCATTATTCGTAATTCCATGATGTATTGGGTAAGAACCAGTAATAATAGACAAGTGATTGGGAAAAGTTTTGCTTGGGTAAACCGACTGAAGTTTTGCCTTAATGCCTGATTTTGATAACGCTAGCATATTCGGTGGTTGATACTTATGAAGGTACTCATAAGCAAAACCGTCAATTGATAACAAAATTACAACAGGTTTAACCGTTTCGCTATAAGCCTTGCCGCAAAGAATCAACACTAAAAAACAAGAGAATAATAAACGTATCATGTGCTTTCCTTTGTAAAATTGTTATCAGTTAAACAATATTAATAAGTTGCTATATGCTGTAACTAAAACAATTCTTTAATATTGGCTAAATCAGTCTTACCTTTAAAAATTTCTTCTGATGTTAAACCTGATATTTCATGAGGAAATACTAACCATTCAGTTGATTCATGTATAGTGTAATGAGGTGTAATGTCTACTTGTTTATTACTAGGTTTATACCAAGGACATGCGATACGTACATCTGTAGGCATGTTATTTCTCATGGTTGATTTAAGCTTTTCAATTAAGGCTTTAATACTACGTCCCGAATCAAATACATCATCTACTATCAACAAGCCATCATCGGCGTTAGCATTTTCAATAATGTAGTGTAAACCGTGAACTGTAATTTCTTTACTTTGTTGGTCAATACCATAATAGGATGAAGTGCGTACCGCAATATGGTCTGTTTCCACATTTTTATAGTCAAAAAATTCTTGCACCGCAATACCGATAGGAGCCCCTCCTCGCCAAATTCCCACAATAAATTGTGGCCTGAAACCATCTTCGTATACTTTCGCAGCAAGCCTAAAAGAGTCTTCAAGTAATTCTTGAGCGGTAATAAATTTTTTATCCATTGAAAATAACCTTAATTCAAATTTTTAGTTATTATAACGCGATTGCGTTTATTTTTTAAATTATTTGTCTAATTAGTCAGGTTTTTAAGTTTAACACTTGCGGTTACTATATAAAGTTAATTTTTAATGAATTCTTTCTGCCTGTAAAAAATTTAATTTAGCAATATATTGGTGCTCTATAGATTTTGCATTATTAAGAGAAAGTGCTTTTTTTAAGGCCCTTTCAGCATCAGATAGCCTGTTCATTTGGTAATAAACTTTTGCAATACCAAAATAAATTTCATGTATTTTGTTGCTTAAGCGTAACGCTTTTTTGTAATGCTTCAATGCGTTAAGGTAGTCGTGTTGATAATAAGCTTCATCAGCTAACACGGCATGATAATAAGGATTATTGATGCGTTTTTGTAAAAGTATACTTTCTATTTCGTCAGCTTCTTCATTCTTTTGTTGGCTTCGTAACAACTTGGCTAAGTTTGTTAATGAGGTTAAATTATTATGGTTAATTGCAATAGCATACCGATATGTATCCTCAGCTTCAGGTAAATAACCTGTTAGTCGATATAATACGGCTAAGTTCCCCCAAGCAGAGCTCAACATAGTATCAGTGGATGCTGCTGCTTTAAGATATTGATAAGCAATATTATATTTTCCTTCAACAATTGCTTGTCCCCCTTTGTTGTTATAGAACATAGCTAAGACTGTTTTTTTAGATATTACTTTTCTAGGAAATGATTGTTTAATGGCATAGGGGTCAAAATCAATTTGGATAGAATCATTACCATATACAATGTATTTTCTTGGATTTCTAGGGTTAACAAGTAGGTTTATATGTCCGGTTAGTAAATTATATTGACCATTTCTCACCCAATATTCGGGAACGTCAACCTGTTGAAAATTAATATTTAACTTGGCTCTTTTCGCTAAAGCGTAGGCCATTATCGTTAGCGACATACAATTCGCTTTTTGACTATGAAAAGCTTCTCTAGCAGTAAGATTAGCATTACTTGAGTAACTTAATGAAATTTTTTCAGATGAAAAAATTTGTTTCAATAATTGCTTGGCTTTTATTTGATCATTTTTATTAGTGTTAAGGAAATTTTCAACCATCTGAATCATTTCATCGTCAAGCATAAAGACTTCTTCTTCTGTTTCTACACGCAACGAAGTGGAATTAATAAACTGTTGGTCTAAATAAACAGGCTTAACAAGACTACCTGCCTTCATGTAACTATTATTGCTATTTTGACAAGAAAGTAGTGCAGGTAAAACAAGAAAAATAAATAAGATATGTTTCATGGTTTCTCCCAAATAATTTTAGAAAGGGATAACTAAAGCATAGCCAAAATATAGAAAAACACTATGAATACTCTTGATTAGTAATATTTATTTACAAAAACACAATTACAATAAATACAGTTTAAATACACAAGAATACAGATATTCATTCCCTCTTTTACTATTTACCGCAGCTCGGCCTTCTTCGTTACATTCACTTACAATAGACCAGCTATTGACGCGTAAATTTGCCTTGAATTAAGCAAAACTATCTCACTACAATGAACGTAGAAAAATTAAACATGAATTTACAATGAGTTAAGAACTTCTTAAACTAAATTGAGGTTATTTATTTTATTATTCAGAATATAAATACTTTACATAATCATGTGCTACGTTTTGCCATAAAAAGCGAGCATTAACAGCATTTTTAACAATCCCTTGCCATTGTTTTGCCTGTGTTAGTTTAACGTTTAATATCTTTTTAAAGCAAATTAACATATTTTCAACTTGTTCATCAGGAGTATTACCTGTAAACGTAAAGCCATTTTCATTATGTATAATAGTATCGGTTAAACCACCTACCCTATGAGCTAAACAAGGCTGACCCGCGCGCATTGATAGCATTTGACTGATACCACAAGGTTCAAAAGAGCTTGGCATAAGAAACAAGTCACCCGTACTATACAAACTTTCAGATAAGGCTTCTGAGTAGCCTTTAAGAAAAATAAAGTTTGCGTGTTTCGCAGCTACTTGAGTTAAAAAGTGTTCTAATGAAGGGTCACCACTGCCAAGTAATATAAAAAGGCCTTCATTGCCAAGTATGCCTAACAAATTCTCTAAGGCACTTTCTCCACTTGCCATAGTTTGCTTAAATAAACGTATTTTTTGATCAGTTATTCGCCCAACTGAAGTAAGAATTAACGGCTTGGATTTCGGTTTATCACACGTTAATTGTTTTATTCTTGTGGTGGCAATTAAATGTGCACTATCAACTAACGGTTTATTTCCTAACCATTTTATTAGTTCGTTTTCACATATTTGCAGCAGTTTATTGAAACTTAAAGGTTTAGCATTGTGTAGGTTACTGTATTCACAACCATTCAGTATGCCATGCAAACGTCCTTCATTTTTTGCAGCACGTAAATCATTTTCTAAGCCCTCACCACCGAAGTAACCGTGCTCAGCATTACTTGGTAGTAAAATTTCTTTAGCGTAGGTAGGTGATACTGCATGAACTTTATCGGCAAGCTTAATACCTGCACGCATTGGGTTATAACAATGGTTATAACGGGGATCATTAATTACATTAAGATCAAATGATAAATCAGGGAACCACGCTTTTAATGAGGATTCATCATCAGCAATAGGCCTAATACCTTGTAACGCAAGATTATGAATAGTATAAACAGTTTTTATTGTTCGAAGTTGTTGGTATTCTGGGTCAAAGGCACGAAGCACCGATACCATAGCCGTATGCCAGTCGTGTAGATGTAGCACATCAATGTGACCAAAAACATCACTTATAATGGCTTTGGCAACTGCAGCACTAAAGAGTGCAAATTTAGTTGCATCAGAAGCAAATGGCCGATTATCGGGGTCGTCGCAATAAATTTTTCCTTCACCACCTTGAGAAAATAATGCATGTTCAATTACCCATTGAGTCACATTATTCATATCAGAAATAATTTTAAATACTTCTACTGTATGATGGTGCCCGCAAAACATAACCTGAAGTACCGTAACGCGCTTAGCCGTTGAAAGTTTAGAGAAAACACCATAACCAGGTATCACCACATCAACTTGTTGGTCTATACTGGCAAGTGCTAATGGAATATCACGTACAACATCACCAATTCCACCAACTTTACCACCAGAGAAAGCATCATTTTCTGCTGCAGCCATCAATATTTTCATTTATTCCCCTTTGTTTAATATTTATTCAGTAAAAATAGCCAATTTAAACGACCACTAAGTTGGACTTCGGCCCGATACTTCTTGGCTGATGAAGGGGCAATATTTTACTCTACATTATCAACACCAGTTAAGAATGTAGCATTGGTTTGGCAACTACGTATTTACGTAATTACATCTGGTTTATCTCTACCTGTAAATTGTTTTATACCAGCTATGCTATCGGCTATGGAAATTAACGCTGTTAGTGCTTGTTGTGTATCTTGTGCTAACAATGCTAGATTACTTTCAAAACAATCAATATAGACACGTAAAGTAGCACCTTGTGTACCCGTACCAGAAAGCCTATAAACTATTCTTCCGCCATTATCTAAATAAAGCCTAACACCTTGTGCAATTGTTGTGCTTGAATCAACTGGATCGATATACTGAAAATCATCAGCCTTTTCTATTTCAACCCCTGAAAATTTTTGCCCTGGTAAATTAACCAGCTTTTCTTTTAATTGCGCAATCATCGCATGAGCTTTTTCGCTATCTACCGCTTCATAATCATGGCGTGTAAAATAATCTCTACCAAATTGTTTCCAATGATCGTTAACAATGTCACTTAATGACTGTTTTTTAATGGCAATTAAATTAAGCCAAAATAATACTGCCCATAAGCCATCTTTTTCTCTCACATGATTAGAACCCGTACCGAAACTCTCTTCACCGCATAAAGTTATTTTTCCAGCATCTAATAAGTTACCAAAAAACTTCCAGCCCGTTGGTGTTTCATAACATGTTATGTCCATTGCGGTTGCAACACGGTCTACTGCTCTACTGGTAGGCATTGAGCGAGCAACACCTGCTATACCCTTTGAATAGGCAGGAATATGATGTGCATTAGCTGTTAATACGGCAAGGCTGTCACATGGGTTAACATAAAAGTTTTTACCCAAAATCATATTTCTATCGCCATCACCGTCTGATGCTGCGCCAAAATCTAGTGGGTTATCGCCCAATAACAACTCGACTAATTCATGAGCATGTACTAGGTTAGGATCAGGATGACCGCCACCAAAATCAGTTAAAGGAATACCATTAATTACCGTACCTTTAGGTGCGCCAAGTCTGTTTTCAAGTATTTCTTTCGCGTAAGGACCATTAACAGCATGCATGGCATCAAAACACATTCGAAAATCACCTTGGGTAAACAAAGTTCTCATTAAATCAAAATCAAACATAGACTCCATTAAATCAGCATAATCAATAACAGGATCTATCACATCAATTGTTGTTTCTTCAATTATTGTTGTGCTTAATTCATCAAGATTAATACTTTCAGCGTCAATAGTTTGATAGTGTTCAATTGATAATGTTTGTTCAAAAATTGCATCAGTAATTTTTTCGGCTGCTGGACCACCATTCTCACCGTTAAATTTGATACCGAAATCTTCATCTGGTCCACCTGGGTTATGACTAGCAGATAAAATGATACCACCACAGGCTTTATTTTTTCGGATCACACAAGAAGCGGCAGGTGTTGATAAAATACCGCCTTTACCTACTAATAAATGAGAAAATCCATTAGCAACAGCCATGCGGATAATCACTTGTATTGCTTCGCAGTTATAAAATCGCCCATCACCACCGATAACCAAAGTTTTACCTTTACAAGGTGCAATGGTGTTGAATACCGACTGAACAAAGTTTTCTAAATAGCCTGTTTGTTGAAATTGTTTTACTTTTTTTCTTAACCCAGATGTACCCGGTTTTTGATCAGTGAAAACGTTAGTTTTAATTTGTTTAATTGTCATTTTTACCCCTAAAGTCAACTAGCCATCATGAGAGTAACTAGTTGAATATATTAATTAATTCACATTGCATTCGTTTATTTATTTTTGCAATTCAAGTAGTAAAGTAGCCAGTGGCGGAATTGATAAGTGCAATTGGTTAGGTTGTCCAGCATACGGTTTAAGAATGCTATTTACACCGCCATTATTTCCAACATTACTACCGCCATAGGCTTCACTATCAGTATTAAGGCACTCTCGATAAAAACCAGCATCAGGCACTCCAACACAGTAATTTTCATAAGTGGTAGGTGTTAGGTTAACAATAATCAATACTGGAGCCGTACCCGTTTGACCTAAACGCAAATATATCAGTATTGATTGCTCACTATTTTGAGAGTCTAACCATTGAAAACCATTGCTATCACAGTCAAGCTCATAAAGTGCTGGTATGCTACGATAACAATGATTCAAATCTTTAATCAGTTGTTGAACACCTTTATGAAGGTTACACTTTTGGTTATCATCAAGTAAATGCCAATCAAGACTTTGATCATGATCCCATTCGTTATATTGTGCAAATTCGCAACCCATAAAGAGTAGTTTTTTACCGGGATGAGTCCACATAAACCCGTAATAAGCTCGCAAGTTAGCAAATTTTTGCCATTCATCTCCTGGCATTTTTGTTAATAATGAACCTTTACCGTGCACAACTTCGTCGTGACTTATCGGTAAAACAAAGTTTTCGCTAAAGCTATAAACTAAACTAAACGTCATATCATTATGATGGTGTGAGCGGTAAATAGGGTCGCGTTTCATGTAAGATAAGGTGTCATTCATCCATCCCATGTTCCATTTAAAACCAAAACCAAGGCCACCATTGTCTACAGGCTGAGAAACGCCTGGCCAAGCCGTTGACTCTTCGGCAATCATCATTACTCCAGGATAATTAAAATAGGCACGACTATTTACTTGTTGTAATAAATGAATAGCTTCTAAATTCTCACGACCACCGTGTTGATTAGGTAACCATTCTCCCTCCTCTCTGCTATAATCTAAATACAACATTGACGCAACAGCATCTACTCGTAAACCATCTATATGAAATTGATCTAGCCAATAAATAGCATTACTAATTAAATAACTTTGAACTTCTGCACGACCATAATTGTAAATAAGTGTTTGCCAATCAGGATGAAAACCTTTACGTAAATCTTGATGTTCATATAAACAAGAACCATCAAATTTACCTGTTCCGTAGGCATCTGTGGGGAAATGCCCAGGTACCCAATCAAGTAATAAGCCAAGTCCCGCTTGGTGACAGCAGTCCACAAAGTATTTAAAATCTTCAGCATTACCAAAGCGTGAGGTTGGCGCAAAAAGCCCCACAGGTTGATATCCCCATGAACCATCAAAGGGGTATTCACTGATAGGCATAAGTTGAAGATGAGTAAACCCCAGCTCTAGCGCATATGGAATTAATTGATTAGCTAGTTCACGATAACTTAAATAATTATGATGTGAAGTGCTGTATTCATCTTGATGAGTTCTTCGCCATGAGCCTAAATGTACTTCATAAATAGAAACAGGCCCATGATAATGATTAGCGGAAGAAGCCCTTGTTTGCATCCATTTATTATCACTCCACTGGTAGTTTTTATTGGCAGCAATTAAAGATGCTGTTTCAGGGGGATGTTGCATTGCAACGGCGTATGGGTCAGCCTTTAGTGGTTGAATATGTCCATTAGCATCAGCAATTTCATATTTATATGGGCTATTTGACGCAATGTTAGGAATAAATATTTCCCAAACACCTGCAGCCATATGTTTACGCATAATATGATGCCTACCATCCCAAAAGTTAAAATCTCCTACCACAGAAACGCGCGACGCATCAGGTGCCCAAACAACAAAATGTATGCCACTAATATTATCAACTGTTATTTGATGGGCACCCATCCATTGATATACATGCTCATGAGTACCTTCACAGAATAAATAGAGGTCATCTTGATTAAGCATAGAAGGGAATTGATAAGGATCATCAATCATTATAGTGTCATTTGGGTACTCAACACGTAAACGATAGTTAAAAGCATTACGACGCTGCCCTAGTTTACCTTCAAAAAGCCCTGTAGGATGAACTAAAGATAAGGAAGCAACCGCTTTATTATTTTTTCTATCAATAACATCAACATTAAGCGCTTCAGGTAATAATGCTCTAACAATTAAGCCTTTTTCACTCGGATGTTTGTGCATACCTAGAACAGAAAAAACATCATGATGATGCGCATTAATTAATGCAGTAACGTCTTTGGCATTTAACAAACTTAATGCGAGGTTATTCATTATATTTTCCTAATATATTGGTAAGTCAGAGTTAACGGATTGCATTAGACTTCTTTAGCTAAAGCCATTATCATACCTCGAGTAACTAAAACCACACCTTTTTCTGTTACTCTAAAGCCATTGGCACGATCATCATCATGGTTAAAGCCAATCACCATACCTTCAGGAATTTCACAGCTGCGATCGATAATAGCTTTTTTAATTTTACAATAACGGTTAACGATCACACTAGGCAATATAACGGCCTCGTCAATTTCACAATAAGAATTGATACGAACTTTTGAGAACAACAAGGAACGTTTAACCGTAGAACCTGAAACAACAACGCCACCAGATACAGTAGAATCAATTGCGATTCCTCGCCTGTTATCTTGATCAAACACAAATTTTGCTGGAGCCGTTTGTTCTTGAAATGTCCAAATAGGCCAATTCTCATCATACATATCAAGTTGTGGCTCGGGCGTAACTAATTCCATATTAGCTTCCCAAAATGAATCTAATGTACCCACATCTCGCCAATATGGGTGTCTATTACTGTCAGGATCTTTAAATCGGTAAGCAAACACACGGTGTGATTCGATAATTTTAGGAATAATATCATTACCAAAATCACCACTTGAGCCTTCGTAAGCAGCATCTTTCTCTAACTGTTCAAATAAAAATTCAGTATTGAAAATATAATTGCCCATTGAGGCCAAGGTAATACCCGGTTTACCAGGTACTTCAGAAGGTACAACAGGTTTTTCATCAAAACGACATATACGGTTTTCATCATCAACCGTCATAACACCAAATGCCCCAGCAGCTTCTTCTACCGGAACTTCAATACAACAAACTGTCATATCAGCACCGTTAGCTACGTGTTCAGCTAATAAGGGGCCATAATCCATTCTATAAACATGATCGCCAGATAAAATCATTACGTATTTAGGTAGCTCATGCCTGATAATATCAATATTTTGGAAAACTGCATTCGCAGTACCTAAATACCAGCCATCGCCCTTTTGTTGTGAGGCTGGGAGAATTTCAATAGATTCTCCTAACTCTTTTTTGAAGTGTCCCCAACCGCGATTAACATGCCGAATTAATGAGTGCGATTTATATTGTGTGGCAATTCCTACACGTCTAATGCCTGAGTTAATACAGTTGGACAAAGGAAAATCAATGATCCTAAACTTGCCGCCAAAAAAAGTCGCTGGTTTTGCTCTTTTATCCGTTAATTCAAACAATCGAGAACCGCGCCCACCTGCTAAAATTAACGCATACGTTTCTTTAGTCAAACTACTAATTCTTCTTTCTTCATGTTTGGGCATAGTGCCTCCTTTAACCAAGCTGTATTTACAAGCAATAAAACATGCTTATATTTTACTTATTCCACTTTATTTATCTATAATCTCCATATTTCGTCTCGATATTGTCTGATTGTATAATCACTTGAAAACACGCCACTTGCCGCCGTATTCAGTATACTTTTTTGTGTCCACAAAGGTTTATTTTTATAAAGTTGGTCAGCCTGACGTTGTGCCTCAAAATACGTATCAAAATCATATGCGGTTAACCACATATCATGAGGGTCACGAATACTTTGAATAATTGAATCGAAAATACAAGGTTCAAATAAATTAAAATGACCACTTTCTAGTAATTGCATCACCGCAGATAAAGTGGGTGAATTGGCAATAATACTTCCAGGATTATAATTTTCTTTAATAGCCGTTACTTCATCAGCTTGTGCACCAAAAAGGAAAAAGTTATCAGCGCCAACTGCCTCTCTAATTTCGATATTGGCACCATCTAATGTACCAATCGTGAGTGCGCCATTCATCATGAATTTCATATTGCCAGTACCAGAAGCTTCTTTACCAGCAGTTGAAATTTGTTCTGATAAATCCGTGGCAGGACAAATAATCTCCATTGCCGAAACATTATAATTGGGAATAAAAGCAACCCGTAAATATCCTGCTGCTTTAGGGTCTAGATTAATTGTGTCTGCAACATTGTTAATGAGCTTAATAATTTGTTTTGCCATGGCATAGCCTGGCGCAGCTTTACCGCCAATTAATACACAGCGCGGTGTAATATCATCTGTATCACCCTTACGTATTCGATCATACAGGGCAATAACATGTAAAATGTTAAGTAACTGACGCTTATATTCATGTATACGTTTAACTTGAACGTCAAACATCATGTTAACATCAAATATTACCCCTGTTGCTTGCTCAACATAGTTAGCTAAGGCTACTTTGTTAGCCAATTTGCTTTCTTGCCATTTGTGTTGAAATGTTTTGTCGCCAGCATAATCATTCAGCTTGGCAATTTGTGAAAAATCAGCAACCCATTCATTACCTATTTTACTGCTAATAAGCGTAGATAACGATTTATTGCAGTGAGATAACCAGCGACGAGGCGTAACACCATTGGTTTTGTTATTAAATTTTTCTGGCCATAATTGATAAAAATCATGAAACAAACCAGCTTTTAATAATTGTGTATGTAAAGCAGCAACACCGTTTACCGAATAACTCCCTACAATAGCCAAATGGGCCATTCTTATGTGAGGCTCTGTTCCTTCTTCAATTAAAGATAACATCCGCTGTTTTTCACAATCGCCAGGCCAAAAAACGGCAACTTGTTGTAAAAATCGTGCGTTAATTTCATAAATAACTTCTAAAATACGCGGTAATAAGTTCTCAAATAGTCTGACAGGCCATTTTTCAAGAGCTTCTGGTAATAAAGTGTGATTAGTGTACGCCATAGTTTGTGAGGTAATTTGCCATGCGTGATCCCAAGATAAGCTATAGTCGTCTATCAGAATTCGCATCAACTCTGCAACCGCTATACTTGGATGTGTATCGTTTAATTGAAAGCCGTTAAACTCTACAAAATTATCAAAATTAACGCCATAAACTTCTATATGAGTGTTAATCACATCTTGTAGTGATGCGGAAGATAAAAAGTACTGTTGTCTTAAACGTAATTCTTTACCATTTTCACTGGTGTCATTTGGGTATAACACCATAGTTATTTGTTCTGCAAGGTTCTTCCGAGCCACGGCTTCGGTATAACTACCTGCGTTAAATTCATCTAAATCAAATTCATCTGTTGCTTCAGATTTCCACAATCTTAACGTATTAACAATACCATTTTGATAACCGGGTATTGGCATATCATAAGGAACGGCTAGTACGTCGTGAGTATTATTCCATTGACGATATTGTTTACCATCTTTTTGAGTAATCACATCGACGTTACCAAAAAACTTAACTCTGACCGCTTTTTCTGGGGCAGGAATTTCCCATGGGTTGCCATGTCGAAGCCAATTGTCAGGGTGTTCAACTTGTTTGCCATTTCTAATTTGTTGGTTAAACATGCCGTATTCATAACGAATACCATAACCAATAACAGATAACGCTAAACTAGCACAACTATCTAAAAAACAAGCCGCTAAACGTCCTAAACCACCATTGCCTAGTCCAGCATCATGCTCTGCCTGTTTTACCTCTTCCAGTTCACAACAATAATCGTGTAGTGTTTTTCTAACGGTATTGTCTAAATTTAAATTCAAAATAGCGTTGTTAAGTGCTCTACCCATTAAAAATTCAAGAGAAATATAAGCGACACGACGTTGCCCTACTCTGTCTGTCCGTGTTTTTCTCCATTGCGCCACTAGGCGATCACGAATAGTAATGGCAAGTGCATTATAAAGATATAAATGCGACTCTTGTACTGTATCTCGTCCTAATGAAAAATGAAAATGACGCGCTAAATCTTCAGAGAAAGTGCGATCATTCATTAACACACTACTATCGGTTTCGGCTATTTCACATACTGGATTCTTTTTTTTCACGAGTTAATAACTCCTAGTGTTAATAAGGCCACTTATGATTACTGGCATCAATCATTTAATAACACGATAGTTGAGAAAGGTACCATCGTAATTTTTCGTTCTGCGGGTATATGGCGTTCTTCTTGAATAGCACTGGCATTAGTGTCTACAATCACTTGCCAATGGCCTACATCTTCTACCTCTGGTAATTGAAATTCTATCGGGTCTTTTCCTGCATGGTATAAGCATAACAACACAGGCGAGCCTGATAATTTCTCATGTATCATATAACCTAATGTTGCAGCATGATGAGCATGCCAATGGTCTTTATGCATAGGCTGCCCAGAAGGATGAAACCACGTTATATCTACTTGAGAATCTTTATCATCTTTATGAATAAAGCGACGATAAGAAAGCATTGGGAAACGTACTCTTAATTGCGTTAAACTCGCTACAAATGGCGTAAGTTCTTCACTAAATTCTGATTTATCGTTCCAATTAAGCCAATTTATTTCATTGTCTTGACAATAGGCGTTATTATTTCCCTGTTGAGTACGCCCTAACTCATCACCCGCAAGCAGCATTGGTACTCCTTGAGAAAATAATAATGTGGTTAGCATGTTTTTCATTTGTCTTAATCGTACAGCTAATATTGTGACATCATTAGTTTCTCCTTCAACACCATGGTTGTTCGAAAAATTCTCAGAATGCCCATCTCTATTATTTTCGCCATTAGCTTCATTATGACGTTTTTTATAACTCACTAAATCGTGCAAAGTATTACCGTCATGGCTACACAAAAAATTAACACTAGCATAAGGTTGGCGACCACTGTGTTCAAAAATATCACTTGAACCATGAATGCGACGAGCAAATTCAGGCAGCATACCTTTATCACCGCGCCAATAACGTTTGATAGCATCGCGATATTGGTCGTTCCACTCAGACCAAGGTGCAGGAAAAGCTCCTAACTGATAACCACCAGGACCAATATCCCAAGGTTCAGCAATGACTTTCACTTTTGCTAATACAGGGTCTTGTAAAACGGCATCTAAGAAACCATTGCTGGGATCAAATCCTGTAACCTCGCGAGCTAAAATGGTTGCCAGATCAAATCTAAAGCCATCTACGCCCATTATATTTACCCAATAACGTAAGCTGTCCATAACCATTTGTAAAACTCGTGGGTGACTAATATTAAGCGTATTGCCGCAACCCGTATCATTAATATAATAGCGTGGCTCTGTTGGGTTTAATCGATAGTAAGATTTATTGTCTATACCGCGAAAACTTAACGTTGGTCCAAGCCAATTACCTTCGCAAGTATGGTTGTACACCACATCAATAATGACTTCGAAACCTGCTTGATGCAATTGGTCAACCATTTGTTGAAATTCAACTAGTTGATTTTGGTTTAAATAATCTTTATGGGGAACAAAAAAACCTAATGAATTATATCCCCAATAATTAGAAAGGTTTTTATCTATTAAAAACTGCTCTGAAATAAATTGCTGAACAGGTAATAACTCAATAGTGGTAATACCAATAGCACGATAATGCGCTATCATTGCGGGGTGACTTATGCCTAAAAATGAGCCTCTTAAGTCGCTAGGTATTTTATCGTTAATGGCAGTTAAGCCTTTTACATGCCCTTCATAAATAACAGTATTTTGCCAAGCAATTGGGTTTCTTGGTATACCAGAAGCAGAAGGATCAACAACAACGGCTTTAAACATCACATCAGCATTGTCTCTTTCATCAAACGATAAATCTTTCCTTATGTCGCCAACTTTATAAGCAAAATGACGGTCAGACCAAGAAAAACGCCCTGTTAATGCCTTTGCATAGGGATCTAATAATAATTTATGGTGGTTAAAACGATGACCAAACTCAGGTCGATAAGGACCATAAACACGATAACCATAAACAAGCCCTGCTTTAGCTCCTTTAAGGTAGCCATGCCACAGATTATGCTCGCAAAGCGGCATAGAAAACCGTGTTAATTCTTGTTGGCCTTGTTCATCAAAAATGCATAATTCTACTTTTTCAGCATGAGCCGAAAATAAAGAAAAATTTACTCCTAAACCATCAACGGTAGTCCCTATAGGGTACGCACTGCCGGGTTCCATTTTATACATTTCCATAAATCTCCCGTTCCAATTTCATACATACTTGCTATTAAGATAAGTACCGGAAACTCGTATATGTTGAATTCAACATTTTATAGATAAAAATTTGTGTGAATGTATAACATAAACTAGTTAAGCATTATTTTATCAATAAATACATAAATTATTTAATTTAATGTGGTTACCACACTGTTTTCAGTGCCAAACACATTGGGCAAGTATTGGTCTGCTTTATAATCGTTTTGCCATTCGTTATTGTTTAACAAATAGCGAAATTGAAAAGAACTACCTTTTGGGAGCCTCACTTTAGTTTTAAAACTTTTTGTTTTCTTATTGAACTTCATTTCAATGGGTTGCCAATTATTGAAATCTGCAACCAAGGCAACCGATAAAACATCACTACGGTTAAATTCAAAAGTAACTTCCGCTTCATCTTTTGTTTTAAAAAATTTTTTAGTTAACATTATTCCTCTCCAGTAATCTTGTTATTTGATCTAAAATGAATAGTAAACAAACCTGAGCATTAAGTATAAACTATGTACATTCTCTACCAAATAATTTGTGTAGTAAAATAACATTTAATAAGGTAGTTATAATATTTATTGTTAATAACAAGGATTAATCCGTGTGGTTTTCATTTCTTTTTTGTTTAAATTACAAAAAATGAAATTTTATTTCATGATGAACAAGGATTACAGATGCATTTAGTTGAAAGGTTAGCTGAGTTAGTCGGGTTTTATTCAAGTTACACTGGCACTTTGGGTGAGCAAGTCTTTGCTAAAGATCAAGCAAGACAAGCATTATTGTCAGCTATGGGTTACCAATTAGATAACCAGTCTCTTATAAACTCTATACAACATTTAGAAAATGCTCAATGGCAAACTATGTTGCCCACATCACATATTGTTAAGCTTGAAGAAGCACAACATTTTATCAAAATAAGTATACCTGTCAGTCTCAATGCAACAACAAACCAAGTAAATATTGATTATAAAATAATCACCGAATTTTCTGAAATAATAACAGAATGTATATCGGTAGATACATTAGATTTAATTGATGAATGCGAGATAAATAATACAAGGTATTGTCAGTATCAACTTCCCTTACCCATACTTAACGCGGGATACCATCAACTTGAAATTACTCATAGTACAAATACAGAAAGCTGCCCATTAATTTATGCACCAAAAACGTGTTATAGCCCTAAAGATGCTAGTAAGAAAAAAGTTTGGGGCTTTACTGCACAATTATATTCATTGAAAAGTATAAATAATTGGGGAATTGGTGATTTTGGTGATCTACATACCTTGGTTGAGCGATCTGCTGAACATGGGGCAGCAACGATTGGTATCAACCCTTTACATCCACTTTACCAAAACAACCCTTCACATATAAGCCCATATTCACCTTCTAGCCGATGTTTTTTAAATCCTCTTTATATTGATGTAACCGCTGCCATTGCACAATTTTCTGCATGCGAAAAAGTTATAAATTTAATGAGTAGTGAAAGTTTTCAACAAAAACTATTACAGACAAAAACATGTAAACACGTGAATTACGTTGATGTTGCAGCACTTAAGTTTGAAGCATTAGCATTACTCTATGAAGACTTTTGTGATAAATACACCAGTCTATATTCAAAACAACACCAAGCTTTTACCCAATTTAAACAAGAACAAGGTGAAAATTTACTTAAATTTGCTACTTTCGACGCTCTGTATGAATATTTTAGATCTATTAATGAGCATGCATATGGTTGGAACGATTGGCCTTTAGCATACCAACAAGAACAAAGCCCTGAAGTTACTCAATTTAAAAACCAATATAAAAATCGTATTGATTATTTTTGTTTTATTCAATGGTTAGCACATTGTCAATTGGCTAATGTAAAACAAGTAGCACACGCTAATAAAATGAAAATTGGCTTGTATTTAGACTTAGCCGTTGGTTGTGATGGGTCAGGTGTCGATGTTTGGTCAGATCAACACTTGTATGTTGCTGGCGCATCAATTGGCGCGCCACCCGACGCAATGAATGCTTTAGGGCAAAATTGGGGATTAACACCAATGAACCCCGTTGCATTAAAAGCGAAAGGTTATCTACCTTTAGTGAATGCTTTACGTAACAATATGCAATATGCAGGTGCACTGCGTATCGACCATATTTTAGGCTTAATGCGTCAATACTGGGTTGCACCCAATATGGCCGCGGACGAAGGTATGTATATTTCGTTTCCATTTGATGAAATACTCAGAATTATCGCGTTGGAATCTCAGCGAAATAAATGCATTGTTATTGGTGAAGATCTAGGTAATGTACCTGATGGTTTTAGTGAAATAATGCACAACGCGGGTTTATTATCTTTTAAAGTTATGTTTTTTGAACGTTGGGAATCGGGCTTATTTAAACGTCCCGGATTATATCCTGAACAATCAGTGGTAACTATTGCTACCCACGACACACCAACATTAACTGGTTGGTGGCAAGGGCGCGACTTACAATGGCGTGAACAACTAAAGCTTTACCCAACAATAGAAGCTGGAGAACACGAGCGAAATAACCGTGCAAGCGAAAGAGCAATGCTTATTGACGCGCTAAATGACATGCAAGTGATTAATATGGCAAAAGCGCCTGTGCAAAATCCAGCAACCATGTCTACCGAATTAAGCGTAGCGGTACAAAAATATTTGGCTGCTTCCCCAAGTCACATTCAATTAATTCCTCTTGAAGATGCAATTGAATGCGAAGAACAAGTAAATATACCGGGTACAATTGACGAACATCCTAATTGGCTACAAAAGCTACCTGTTTCATTAGAAAATTTGTTCGAAACAAACTCTGTTAAAGCTATAGTTAACGCAATGAAACTAGCAAGGCCAAAATAGCTAATGACATTATATAGTTTAAATTAATAATCATTTTCTTTAATAAGTGTAATAGTAATAATTAACATTGATTTAAATCAAACTAAGTTTTCTATTATTTCGTATGCTTATTTTAATTATTCTCCAGATAAATATGAGTACTGTTATGACCCCAGTTAATACAATATTATATGCTACAGATCTAGGCAAACATACACGACCTGCTTTTCGTATGGCGGTAAGTCTTGCTAAACAAAATAACGCGAAAATTCACTTTTTATATGTTATTGAACCAATGAACCCGAACACAGCTGCAATTATTAATTCTTATATGGCAGAAGACACTGTTGAGAGTTTATACCAACGTTCTATTGATGATTTACACAAAAAAATTAAAGAACGCATTGATAAATTTTGCATGGAAGAATTAGATGGAGCAGAATTTCCTGGCGGTAAGCCTGTTGCAGATATTATTGAAGGCTCACCAGCTTCAACAATCATTAAAATAGCCGAAGAGAGAAATGTTGACATGATTGTGATGGGAAGCCATGCCCACAGTGTTTTAAACAACTTGTTTATAGGTTCAGTTGCAGACAAAGTTGTTAATAGATCAACAAAACCCGTGCTACTCGTACCACTTAAAAGCGACTAGGTTTTATTTACTCGGTTTAATAAGCTATTCCCCTACAAAATAGCATTTAACAATTCAATATTAAACCTTTTTAAACGGCATAAATGACAACGCTGTTTGACAGATTTCTGTCATTCTAGCGTTATCATGATATACCCGTTCTATTACTGCTATACCGCGGGTTAAGGCAACTAGATAGCGTGCAGTTGATTGTGCATTTCCTATAAATTGTTGATCTTTTATTGCCTGTTCTAGACGCATTTTAATAATAACTTCTAGGCCATCAAGAAAGCGCGTAAGGCATACATGAATATCAGGGCATTTTTGTGCCGCTTCCATAATTGCACGCGTACTAAAACACCCTTTTTCTTCTTGATCACTGCATAAACGATTTGCAATTGTTTTAAATAATTGAGTAAATGCTTTTTCAGCATCAGAATCCTGTAATTCATCTTCAATAAATTTCAAAAAATTATCTGTATAATAACTAAAAGCTTTGAAGAAAAGCATATTCTTATTCTGGTATGCATTGTATAAACTTCCTCGTTGCACGCCTGTTTCTTTAGCTAAATCAAGCATAGTAGTGGCATTAAAGCCTTTTTTTGAAAATACATTAATAGCAATATTTAATACTTTTTCTTCGTCAAATTTACGTATACCAACCATCGTTTCTCTACTTATTTACATGAGTGGATTTTCATATTTACCTATCTTAACTTATTGTTGACATTACTGTCATTTTTGACATACTTGTCAAGGATGGCATTTACAATATATACTTCACAAATAAGACTGAAATCTTTTGCCTCATATATCAAACCCACTTTAAGCAAACCCACTTTAAGGAAATATTATGCCCATTACTCTTTATGAATTATCAGGCTCAGATCGTAGTCAATTTTTTTCTCCACATTGTTGGAAAACAAAACTCGCGTTAGTACATAAACAACTTCCTTTTAAAACAGAAGCCGTTTGGTTTACTGAAAAAGAAAAATTTGCCATGTCTAAACAATCTTTATTACCTGTAATTTCTGATGGCGAAAGTATCATTAATGACTCCTGGACTATCGCTGAATATTTAGAAGATAAATACGCCGACTCACCACGTTTATTTGCTGATGATGATGTGAAAGAAAAAGCTGATACATTCAATCAATGGGTATCAACTGTGTTGTCTAAACATATTCCAGGCATTCTTATTTTAGAGCTTTATAATTTACTTGCTGAACAAGATAAAGAGTATTTTCGTCAAACAAGGGAAGACCGTCTTGGCACTAGTTTAGAAGCGTTTGCCGCAACACCAGAAAAGCACATTCAAGGGTTACAAAATGAATTGGCTTCAGTAAGAGAAACATTAAGCACACAAAACTATTTGGGTGGTGATGAACCTGATTATCGTGATATTTGTTTACTTGGCACTTTTTTGTGGATCGCTAATTCAAGCACTAAAACCTTCTTAAACAAAGATGACGTGGTATATACTTGGTATCAACGTGCATTAAACGATTATCGTGTGGCTATTCCTAATTCAATTAAATAAAAGCCTAACGTAAAACTAAGATATAAATTGCAAGTCCCTGTTTCAAATATCGTCAACAACTTTTAAAACAGGGTTTACTTCCCTTTATTAAACTTTACAATACAAATTACGCTTTAAAAGCCTTCTTTAACTTAGGTAGTATCAATTGAACAATATTGGTTTAGGCTGTAAAAATTTCACTATCGCTGTATATATAGCAAACAAGCCTAATATGCCTGAATATCAACAGTTAACAAGTATTACGCCATTATCTTCAGACGAAATAAAAGCGATCAATGCCGCCTGCGGCAATGGATGGCGCAAAGTATTTAATGTGTATGCAAAATTGCTTTACGCCCTAGATACAAACAATTTCAACTATTCATCAAACGAAACGACTTGGCAGAAGTACCGTGAAAATTTTTTACTGCAAAAAAGCTCACATACAGCATTGTTATTTTCACCCCCTCAACTTTCAATTAATAAAACCACACTGCATATTATTTGTGGAAAAACCTATGCAAATCAACTAATAGTAAGCAAAAAGTTATCGGCAAATTTAACGTGGCTAGATAATGAATTTGCCATAGATAAAAAAAATAATCTTATTGTTTGTCCCTATTTTGATTACCGACAATTATCCAATAGTAAAATAGAAAGACTCGCCTGTTTACTTGCTTCACTTAAATATAAAACAACTTTATAATTCTCGGGAGGTTTGTTCAGAGGCAATATATTTTCTTGATTCAAACTTAGCTAACCAAATTAACGGGACAATAATTAACACAGAACCAATTGCCAAACTTATATCAGGCGCTTCATCAAACCATAATATTCCTACCGCCACAGCGCCCAATAAACCAGTATATTCAACACTTGAAATTTTGTTTGCTTCTACGGCTCTATAAACAAATACGCAAATACCCGTATAAATTAAAATAAAAACATTAGATCCCGTTGCTGTTACCATTGGATACCAATCCCAAGGTTTATTTTCCCAAAACGCCAACCCTAACGCAGTTGGAATACCAACTAAATTAGTAAGCAGTAACGTTTGAAATACATTATGATGAAGTGGTAGTTTACGGATCAATAAATTATTTGTAGCTATAGTTAACGCAACAATAAGTGCCGCAAATGCTGCCAAATTTATTTGTGTTGGTTTTACAACAACCAAAATACCGATAAAGCCAAAAATAGCGACAAGAACCGAATGAAGGGTTAACTTTTCTTTGTAGAAAACCATTCCTAAAAGCAGCATTAACAAAGGAGCGGTATAAAAAATTGCATTCACTGTTGCCAATGGTAAAGCATTAATAGAGAATACCATAAATATTGCTCCTAATAACCAAACATGCCCCCTGACAAAGTGCCATTTTATACCATAAAACAAACTGTTTTTTCTATTAAACAAGCAAAAAGGCAGTAAAATAAGTACCGCAGTTGTTTGACGAAAGAATACAAATTGATAAACCGCTGTGTCTGGCGACAACGATTTTATCAACGCATCTGAAAAAACAGCAACGATATTGCCCAAAATGAGTAAAATCATTGCTAATCCTACAGTTATTTTTGGCATTTCAACTCCAAATAAAATTAAGAAATTACAACTAAAGATAAATTGATTTACGTTACTACAACGTTAATGCCGCTAGCTTATTTAAGTTTCAATATGATGTATAATGATTAAAATTATTTAAGTATGAGATAAATTAATAATGAAATTACCCCCTTTACGCGCTTTACAATGTTTTGAATCTGTCGCAAGGTTAAATAGCTTTTCAAAAGCGGCTGACAGTTTAAATGTGACTCAAAGCGCGGTAAGCCATCAAGTTAGATTACTAGAAGAATATTTAGGCGAGACAATGTTTCACAGGCAAGGACGATCTTTCTCGTTAACAGACATTGGCGAACACTATTTTGCAGAAATAAGTAATTCACTCGCCGACATTTCCAATGCAAGTCAAACTATTCGTCATGGTAAATCAGGCAGTATCCGTTTAGCTTTATACAGTTCAGTTGCCGTTAACTGGTTAATTCCAAAACTAGAAGATTTCCGAAAACAATACCCTGAGACGGAGTTAACTTTGAATATGGTTGGTGATCAACCTGACTATAATGACCGATTTGCTGATTGCTTTATTACAGTTAACCCACCCAAACGCAACTTTGTTAATCAATTATTATTTACTGAAAAACTCTATCCTGCATGCGGTGAAAAACTTTGGGAGCAAATAAAAAACAAACCGCTTCCTGATACCTTATGGCAACATCCTCTGTTATCAGTACGATACACAAACACACATGAAATAGTAGGTGACGACTGGTTACATTGGTGTGCAAGTGGCGGGTTTGAATTGCCAAATAATGTAAAAATAAATCAATTTAGCCATGTACTGCTTGCCGCTGAAGCGACACGTTATAATTTAGGTATAAGCCTAATTAATAATTACATCGCCATTGACCAAAATCATAAACAAAACATTGTTCGCATACCAATGCATGAGCTTATTACAGGAGATAATTTTTATTTTATTTATAAACAAACACGCGCAAAACAACCTGAAATAATGAAATTAAGCCAGTGGCTAAAACAGCAATGTTTTTCTTTGCAATCTGCTTAGCTTTTAACAACTAGCATATTTTATAGCGTATCAGTTTGTCACTGTGCCTCTAATTAAATAATCAGTTTGACGACGAACACAACATAAAATTTTCAGCTGAAATTTCTGCTAGGTAAATTATATAATCAGTGTTTCCTTATTCGTTCAAAATAACTTTTACCTTCTTACTTGTCCAAAGCACTGGGCTACTATCTCTAATATTATAAGGGTTGATCTTGCTAAACATTTTAGGCTAGGAAACAATTTAAAAATGATTAACCACATGCCACAAGAATCAAAACCGAAAAATTTAGAATAGTTGCCCTTTTTATTTTTTAATAGTTCTCGAATTAAGTTAAAAATAAATGCCAAAAATATCTTATATTATAATAGATATTATTCAGCATTTATAAAACGGTGTTTGGATATGTATTTTAGTTTAATTTATTAACAATAGTTTGGAGCTCTTGAGCTAACTCATCATTCACCAGAATTTGTTTATCTTGATTAAAATTATCAAAAAAGTTTGGTACTGATAATGAACCAACAACACTAGCTGAAAAGAATGGCGCTGAAGTTACTGCTGTATTTAATACATTAGCTGCGCCACCTGGGCCTGGAGAGGTTGCTAAAATTATCATTGGTTTTTCTTGATAAACCTTTTGCACAACTCTTGAAGCCCAATCAAATAGATTTTTGTAAGCAGCAGAATAAGTGCCATTATGTTCAGAATAAGAAATAATCAAAGCATCAGCTTCCGCAATTTTTTGGCAAAAATCTTTTGCTAGTGGGTGTTGACCAATTTCATTTTCTCTATCGATACTAAAAATAGGCATTTCATAATCGTTAATATCTAAAGTTTCAACTTCTGCATTTTCAACTAAACTTGCGGCATAAGTGGCTAATTGCTTATTGATTGAGTTTTTACTGTTGCTGGCACCAAAGGCTAAAATTTTCATTTAAATCTCTCTTCATATCTAAGGATAGGTTGAATACTCTTCTAAGAAGTCGCGTTCACAATTAATTAAATTTTCTATGACGTCATTCTATATAATTTCCAATTAATCATTAATACTGTATTTATGTAAACTTTATTTCCATACAACTATTAATCTTTGTGTTATACGTTTATGCTTCGAAAATAAAATGTAATGGAGCAAGGTAAGAATTAATCATGAATAAAAACCTAAAACTATTTGATGGTGTTGTACTATTTACACAAGTTGTTAATAGCGGTGGGTTTACTGCTGCTTCACTTATTAATGGCCATTCTACGTCATATATCAGTAAAGAAATTAATAAGTTAGAGTCTCGTTTAGGCGTAAGGTTGTTAAGCCGCACAACACGAAAAATAAGCTTAACGCCAGAGGGGCAAGCTTTTTTTCAACAATGTGAGCAAATGATCATAGATGCAGAACAAGCACTAGGCATTATAAATCAAGCCAATACCGAGCCTAAAGGTGTACTTAAAATGAGTTGCCCCATTGGGTATGGTATGACTCACTTACAATCAACTTTAATTGAGTACACGCAGTTATATCCCGATGTAAAACTAGACCTGAATTTTAATGATAGAAAAGTTGATGTGATTCAGGAAGGTTATGATCTAGCTATAAGGGCTACGCAACAGCTTGAAGACTCTACACTTGTATGTAAAAAAATAGCCTCATATAAATCTCATATTGTCGCTACTAAACAATATTTACAGCTAAATGGAACACCAAAAAAACCTGAAGATTTATTAACTCATAAATGCCTTAGCTATAGTAATCTTAAAAGCCCAACTAAATGGAAGTTTGAAACCTTATCGGGAGAACACTCTCAGGTAGATGTACCAGCAACTATTTTATGTAATAACGCAGAAATGGAACTAGCCATGGTATTACAACACAAAGGAATATCTCGTTTACCTGCATTTTATATGGAAAAAGAACTTGAAGAAAAAAAAGTTCTCATTTTGTTTGAAGACTACAAACAAATACCCATCGACATCTATGCCTTATATCCCAGCAGAAAGCACTTATCTCCTAAGGTGAGAACATTTTTAGATTTATTAACAAAAACTAAGTAAAGTTAGTTACATGTTAAAAACACAGACCATTTTATTTTTCGCAGCTCATAAAACTTGTAACTAGCAAGCTCAGCTGCAATTAAATCCCCAATTTCAAGTATTATATTTTCCCTATAGTAGAGGTAATTTCATGGTGTTTAAAATATCAACGAAACGGGCAAGAGATGGTGTCCACGTTGGCTGTTTAGCTGTAACAAAATAAGTGTCTATATTAGCGATTGACGATGGTAATTTGAGATAACCAATTTCAAATCTATCTTGATGAGCTTCAACTGTAGACAAAGGCATAATGGTGTACCCCATACCTGATGCCACACAACCTAATATGCCATCTATGCTACCAAATTCAAAAATACGAGTGGCATTGACTCCGCAAGAGGAAAGCCATTGCTCAATACGTTGACGGTAACTACACCCCTGTCGAAATGAAAGAAAAGCCTTTTCTAATAATTGCTCTGTGGTAGGAAATTTATACAATGTGTTAGGGCCAACAAGTACCAGCTCTTCAGAAAATACTTTTACAAATTGAAAGCGCTTATGCTCGGGTTTTCCAGCAATAAAAATACCATCTACATCACCGTCTATTAAATTTTTTACAAGTTGAGCTGTTGGACCTGTTTCAACAGTAATATCTATTCGAGCATAACGGGCATGAAAAGCCGATAATACAGGAGGTAAACGTAATGCTGTTGTTGTTTCCATTGCACCAATTCGTAAGCGACTAAGCTTACTCTCATCGCCTTTAAATAACTCTAAAACATCATCATGAGATTTGAGTATTTGTTTAGCATAAATGACCAAATCTCTACCTGCTGTGGTTAATCTAGCACCACCTTTACGATGGATCAATTGAGCACCTAACTCTTCTTCTAATTTTTTTATATGAGCTGTCACATTTGATTGAACAGTGTGTTGGCGCTCTGCTGCAGCAACAAAACTTCCAGTCTCTGCTACTTCAATGAAAAGGCGAAGTGATTTTATTTGCATTATTTACGTCTTTATATAAATTTAATATCACAATATATGATATTTAAATTCATTTCAAATCACTTTTATGATTATTAATGGTGTAATACAATAATGTACAGAAATAGTTTTTACTAAAAAAAGCGCATCACAAACGGGTAAATAAGGAAAAATAATGATTAATCTATGTAAAATTCTAGGAATTGAAAAGCCAATAATTCAAGCTCCTATGGCTGGAGTACAAAACTGGGAATTGGCTGTAGCAGTATCACAATGTGGTGGGCTTGGTTCTATTCCTTGTGGGATGCTAACAAAAGAACAGGTTTTATCTGAGATTAAAAATTTTAGAAAACATTCAAATAAAAATTACAACTTAAACTTTTTTTGTCACAAAATGCCTAAAATAGATCATCAGGCACTTCAAGCATGGGAAGAACAGCTTTCACCGTATTACAATTCTTTTTCGGTCAAACCACAGAACAAAAATTATAGCTTAAGAGTTCCTTTTGATACAGGCTTTGCTGATGTATTAGAGCCCCATAGCCCCCCAATACTTAGTTTTCATTATGGCCTTCCATCCCCTGAGCTTGTAACAAGAATTAAATCATGGGGAACGATTGTAATTTCTTCAGCTACGACCAAGCAAGAAGGACTATGGCTAGAAGAAAATGGAGCTGATGTTGTTATTGCACAAGGTTGTGAAGCTGGAGGTCATAGAGGTATGTTTATGACTTCAAACCCCTCAACTCAACTTCCCACATCAGAACTTTTAGTTTGCTTGAAACATGAATTGTCTGTACCTGTTGTTGCTGCGGGAGGTGTAGCTACAAACACGGACATCAAAGAAATGATAAGCCTAGGTGCTTCAGGAGTTCAAATTGGAACCTCTTATTTGTTGTGTGATGAAGTAAAAACAAGTGCTATTTACAGGGAAGCGTTAAAGTCAAAAAGCAGCGTAACCGCTTTGACTAATATATTCTCAGGACGATTAGCAAGAGGTATTACTAATAAAATAATGAAAGAGCTAGACTTTATAGCAAGTAAAGTGCCCGAGTTTCCTTATGCTTCAATAGCGATTAACCCTTTGAGAATAAAGGCTGAATCCCAAAACAAATCAGATTTCACTCCTTTGTGGTCAGGTACTGATAGAAGTGGTTGTAAAGAAATTTCAGCTACAAGATTAACCAATGAGTTATGGGAAGATGGCTTTTAATACTACATTTAATATGTATGGGAAGTCCAGTCGATATCATGAAGGACATCCTACCTTAATATCATTGGTTCGTCTGACGGACGATGCTTACGTTTAGTAAGCACACAAACCAGCTTATTTCGATTAATCAGTGTTGCTATATATCAACCGTTTTTGTGAAGGTTTCTTGTAAATAAACTGATCACGTTTGTTCTATCGATCGTCATTGCAATAATCCTTTATTAAGGTTGGAAATTAAAGTTTAATAAAGGTTCGTGTTTTATTCAATTAAGAATGGATGTCCTAGTTAATTCTCGTTTGCATTGACTTTATCTTGTATTAATTTTTCGGTATGCACAAACAATTCAAAGCCCCCAATATCTCCGTGACCAGGTACAACAATAGTAGCATCCTTATATTTATCTTTTAATTGCTTGGTGATTTTCAACCAAGAATTAATATCTCCATGTGCTATATTACCCACAGACTTAGCGTCAAAAGATCGTATAGCACAGCCACCAAATAAAATTTTTCTTTCCGGGAGCCATACCATTAAGTTATCCATTGCATGCCCTGCTCCTGGAAAAAAGACTTCGAAAGAACCAAATTTAATTAATGAACCTACTTCTTTAAGTTCATTTATAACGTTATCAGGAACAGGAGCTCCTTGTTCAATAGTCAGCTGCTTTGTCAAAGGATGCGAAAAAACTTTAATCCCTTTAGACTCCAAAATATCAACACCAGATGCTCGATCACTATGTGCATGAGTAACTAATGCTTTGGTTACTGGAAGTTTTATTTGTGATTCAATAGCACTCAATAAATTTACAGTTTGTAACTCCCCCCATGCAGTATCAATTAAAGTTAAGCTTTGACCTTCTTTGATGATCAATCCATTTGATGGAAATTTAACACCATTAGGATAAATATAAAAAGATGTATGAAGCCAAACTCCGTCATCTATTTTTGTAATTTGAATATCTGAAGCTGATTTAGATTCAGCCATACTATTAAAGCTAAAAACAATGACTAAGATACTACTTAATATAACTCTGATGTTCATTGAGGCTCCTAGAGCACTAATGCCCTTATTAACTGGCACGTAGGTTGGTACTAATTGAGCCTCCTCCCCAAAGTCTAGCACTAAGCTAAACTTTAAAGCGACTAAACCAAAAGGAGAAGACTCTATGAAATTCTGTACTACTTTACATTAATATTATTGCGGAATCGACTTACATGGCAGAATTCTTTATGTTTGCATTTTTTTGTTCAGCCAAAAGACAGCTAAACAAGACACTATGCCTATTGGCAGGCAGAAGGCACATATGTATTAGTTATACTTTATCGCCAAGCCATTTTTTAACGGGATTAACCCATTCTGAAATTGGCTTAAAGAATGCGCCATGTTCTTTACCTGTACTAATAAATATTTCATTAAATGAGCTTACGTCAGTACTTTGGTTTATCAGGAATTGGCAAGAACCAACCATGTCAGATGTTTCATAAATTGAAAAAACCTTACCATAAACTTTGAAAAGATCTCTATTCTTCATAAAGCTAGCACAGCTAGCTAGAAGAATAAAATTCACATCAGGGTTCTGTAAATTATTAGAAGCTAAAATTGTAATTTCTCCACCACGCGAGAATCCTACAAGTGATATGTTGTGGGGTTTAACGCCAAGAGAAATTAATTTTTTAACGTCATTTGACAATTTTAGACTGAATTTTTTGGGGTTGGTCTTTTCAGGTCTGTGATAAGCAACTAGAGTGTAGCTTTTACTTGATAGAGTCTCTTTAACTTTCGGGAAGTCATATTCCCCCCAACTAGGGTGTATTGGATTAGTATTTTTTCCTTCAACAATTTTTCCATGCGAATAGAATACATATTTGCCATTGGGATCTACTTTGTCTGGGAATTGTTCATAGATTTTTCCAGCATGTACAATCGCAGGAATAAGTAGTGTAAATAGTGCCAGAAGTTTGATACTGAATTTCCTTGTATAGCTAACGAACTTGTAGAATTACCCGTTTTCATATTATTATTTAATAAAATTACTTTAACTGGATTATTTTCGCTTAACAATCAAAAATCTTTACTTTTTACTTTGTTGCGATATGAACTATTGCTGATTGAGGCGATAGATTTGTTCATGCCTTTATTAGCGGTTTGCTCATGCATTGTCTGTAGGACATTAGCAAGCTTGCGTTGTTTCATCATAATGCACTATATTGGTATAGCACGAACGCTTTAGCCGAAAGACAAAATATATAAGAATAATAACATTAGCGCTCAACAAGTGGGTCAAATACTTTGTTTTCACGATGCCCGTAACTCAATGCTCGAGTAATTTCCCATTTATTATTTACATTACGCCAAACCATAACAAAATCAGCTTTTCCTTCACATTTTTTAGTTTTAGTTTCACAAAAAATGTGAACACCTTCAGTGATTGCACCAAACTTGTTAATTGGATAGGCTTTGAAGGAACCTGCTACAAGTGTACGAGTGTAGTTACCGCATGCGTTTTTTTTAGTATTTGAGATCATACTTTTCCGATCCCAAGTAACACCACTGTTATCGTGATAAAACTCTACATCAGGAGAAAAATAACTAGCATGTTTTTCTAACTCTTCAGGGCTCTGACAGTTGTTAAAAGATTCAAAAAGCTCTGTATCAAGAACTTTCATTCTGTCTTCCAAAGAAGCTTCATTAGCCAATGATGGCATTGATAAAAATATAAATAAAAATAGACTTAATTTTTTCATATAACCTCAATTCCGAGTTCAGTGGCTTATTAGGTGCAAATAGGTTAAGTCAGCCATCTAAAGCTGTTCTTTAAAAAATCTTTTGCATTTTGTTCAACAATAACACCGTGTGACATGACAACTATTTTAGGCTCCCAATCAAATATTTTTGATATATGCTTGCGTGCTTGAGATTTACCAAACATAAAGCTTAATCGCCAATCTAGTGGCATTTTTCCATGAGGTGCCAATATACCAACCATTTTCGCGACAAGTCGTTGCCAATAGTTAAAGTCCTTACCAGTGAAGTTTTCTACTAAATCCGTAACTATTAGAACACTTTCAGCACGATGGAAAAACACACATTCTTCCATTAACGGTGAACCCGAAAACAACTCTTGGCTTATTTCTTTAACCCAAGGCCATTCTTGTTCTTCATTCAGCGAAGAATGAAACGTTATATCACTACGTTTTTTAATGACCTCATTTGTTCCATAACAGATTGCTTCTGGATATATTAGTTGCCATTCAGCTAAAAACAAATGATGTAAATGGTTAGGAGCAATTAAATATTTAACTTTTCCCAACTGCTGTATTTGAGCTTGAATAGCTCCTGTTAGTTTAATTGGACTATGGATCCATAACTCGCCATTTGATAACTTAATAACAGTCATTCTAGTGGTAAATGGAAGGCATAAAAAAGATACCGCATCTCCATCAAAAATCCAGATTTTTTCCGCTAAATTTCGCATATATTCCTCCCTTGCGTGGTTCCTAACGAGCTTGTGTAATTACTCGTTTTGAATCCTCAGCCTCTTCTACGTTAAAATCTATAATTGAATTAGGAAAATCTTTAGATGTAAAAACACTAGAACCTCCCTTTTTAGATAAAACTTTAGTATTTACACTTTAACATTTTGTTTTTTGAAGTACCAAATGGCAATAGGTATTTCAATTGCTCCGTACGTAATTAGGGTAAACCAAAACCAATTAACATTAGAAATTAGCAAATTGAATTCATGTCCGCTGCCCCAATAATTCAAACCTACGACCAGCAAGGCAAAACCTGAAGTGAAAATGTCATAAAATGAAATTCTATTAAAACTATTTCCGGCTAACTTAGGGTAAACAGAAAGGTATGCAACTAAAACTATTACTAGACTTAATAATATAATTGATAATTCTGGTGAATTCATCTAGAACAATACTCCTGATACTGCTAACGAGACTGTAGAATTTCTTATTATATTTCAATTCGATCACCATGACTTGGTGGTGTCGATGTTACTGTAAATACTAAGTCCGTTTCGTGTTGGTTGCTTAACTGGTGCCTTGACCCAGCAGGGATATGAATACCCTCATTTGGCTTTACTCTGAAGATTTTTCCCTCAAGTTCCATAGTTGCGATACCAGATAAGATAAAAAAGAATTGTTCTGCTTTGGCGTGGAAATGACGAAGTTCAGAACAACCAGAGGGAACTCTTTCTTGGATTACACTTAGCCTTTCAGACTTTACAAGGTGCCAACCATCACATTCACTGCCCCAAGTATAATGCTCAGCTGATTGATTGTTAATGACTGTCAAGAGTGCTCCTTGAAATATAACAGCTTATTCAACACCATTTTGGTCGTTTATAACACCCAAAAACGGCGTATATCACATGTGTTAACAATTCCATCAAAAAACCTTTTTGTAAACAGTTAATTAAATGCATTATAAAATTAACTTTGTTGTTACACCTTCAAAATGATTCGTGAAAATGTTATTGGACAAAATCATAAATACTGTGTGTACATGGACCCCTCATTTATATCATCTTATCTTTATAAATCACCTATTTTAACAATGATCAAGAATATATGTATGCTCAACGTACTACAAAAGCTTACAATTAATAGAGATTTAAACCCTACTCAAGGTTTAGCGCTACAAACCCATTCTCTTTTTCCATAAACCCTGAAAAGCAAAAAACCCGCCAATCTTTCGGTTAACGGGTTTTTCTTAATGTGGCGGTGAGATAGAACGTCCCACAAGGGTTCTTAGCGTATTATAGAGTCCACGACTACAACATAACTCATTGAAAATAAAGAAGTACCCTTCCATAGCGATCTTTATTGTATTATACTAACAACTGAAAATGACGGTCTTTCTGACGGTCTTTTCAGCAAGCCACACTCACATTGTTAAAATACAGGTAAATATTATGTCACTAACAGACACCGCAGTTAAAAATGCTAAACCAGAAGATAAACCTCGAAAGTTATCAGATGGTGGTGGCTTATATTTACTTATTAAACCTACAGGCTATAAAAGTTGGAAATATGACTTCAGGCTCGATAACACCAGAGGTAGTTATACTATTGGTAACTACCCTGATATTAGCTTAAAAAAAGCTCGTGAAGAACATCGTGAAGCACGTGAACTAGTTGCTATGGGAATCAACCCTAAGCAGATTAAAATACAGCGTAAAGTAAAAGACGAGCTTAAAAACAAACGATTTAGCTTTTACATGAACCAATGGTTAGACAAGCAAGTTTTAGCTAAAGCAACCTACTCTGATTTAAAACAACGTATTGATAAGAACCTTATACCGTATTTAGACGGTAAGTATATCAACGAATACACTACTGCTGACTTGCTTGGTGTAATGCAACGTATCAGTAAACGAGGAGCTAAGGAAACGGCTATTCGTTTAGCGAACATATTAAGGCGAGTATTCAACGAGATATTAATTTTAGGTATCATTGACAATAACCCTGCACAAGGTTTAGCTGAGCTATTACCTAAGCCTGATAGACGTATTGATAATAACTTCGGTCATATAACATCTACAGTAGATTTAAGAGTGTTATTAAACCAAATTGACAGCCCTACGGGCAAACAAGACTTTGCAGTGACTCAAGCATTAAAGTTGATGCCTTTAATATTTCTTCGTCCTTATAACATCAGGTTTTTAAAGTGGGAATATATCAATTTTGATGATCGTATTATCAATATTCCAGCAACTGAGCTTAAGAACAATAAGCCTCTTGATGTACCTTTAGCATATCAAGCTATCGAAATTTTGGAAGATATGAAGGCTGTAACAGGTGATAAAGAATACGTATTTGTTACTAGCAGAAGTAAAGACACGCCATTAAGCGAGAATACAACTACAAGAGCTATTCAACGCTTAATCAACCCAATAACAGGTAAACCGTTTGGCTCTGGTTTTATGACCTCTCACGGCTTTAGACACACAGCAAGTACAATGCTTAATGAATTAGGTTACCATTCAGATATCATTGAATTACAGTTAGCTCATACGAATAAAGATCGTATAAGAGCTACGTATAACAAAGCTCAATGGATGGAAAAGCGTATCAATATGATGCAATCTTGGGCTGACTATCTTGACGGGTTAAAAAGCGAAGGTAATGTTACACCAATAAATAAAAAGGCTTATGTCTAATGACAAATGAAATAATTATTCCTGAACAAATACCTATTAATGTTCTTTTTGAGTTATTGGGTATTTCAAGCATGCAACAACGAGCAAAGCTTGACATTCTGAAGAGGTATTCTCTTGAAAGCGATTTATTATTGAGCACCCATAAAGAAGTAAAAGGATTGCCAATTAATATACCTCTTGGTGATATATATGATGGAAATGAATTCATAGATCATTATGATGCTGAAGAGCAAAATGTTGAAGAGTTTTACTTAATTAAATTCAAATTAAACCATTATTATTTAACGGCAGAAAAAGCAACCACGTGTATTAATTGGTTTAAAGTAAATGGAGAATCATTTCAAGTTGTTAATGATAATAACAATGATGTTGGTGAGCTTTTTATCGACTTATCTAAAGTATTTGTCAAAAGGTCAGATTTCATTAATTTCAAGAAAGAGGTAAGTGATTGCGTATCAGCATCACGACAAGAGGTATTAAAACATTCTCCTCTTGATCAACGATACAAGTTTCTAAATGAATGGACTCAGAGAACCCTACCAGATGTCCCACTTGATCAATTCATAGCTGAATATGATAATGAGCTGACAAAAGAAACATTTTACAATTTACTAAGTCATGAATATAAAAAAAATTATCCTAATGATTCGAATATTTTCACCAGTGGACTTGATGCCTTTTACAAAGACAAGCGTGTTGAAGTAAAGTTTAAAGTCGGAAAACGTAAAAACTGTTAATAAATAGTGGTAACCAAAATACCACTATAAAATAAATTCCTAGTAAACATCTAACCATAAATAGTGGTATTTAACTTTACCACTATACCCATATTTTTTTATTCACAAAGTCCCTTTAAAATTACTTCAACTACTGAGTACATAGGTGTTCAGAGTATATTTATTAAGGTATTAAAATGACTAAAATCATCCGAATTAAAGAAGTAACTTCACGTACAGGCTTATCAAAATCGTATATTTACGCCTTAGCAAAGGAAGGTAAATTTCCTAAGAGCATTAGGTTAATTAAAGGTGGAGCAGCTGTTGGTTGGCTAGAATCAAGTATAAATGATTGGATTTCTGACTGTATAGCTAACCAAGAGGAAGCTTAACTATTAAGCATTAAAACGAAATATGTATGCTTTATTATGTGTAAGTCTATGTAGGTAAAGATAACTGCGCTAGACCCCCCCTTACTTGTACTTAATGCCCTATTTCAATTTGGCTTTTAGAGAACTAAGGGGGGGTGGTCAATATCCTTATATGCCGCAAAGGAAGTACTATTTTGATAAAAAATGCAGAAATATTTCAATATAGCGAGTGTGTAGGTTGGTGTACTTAATTGGGAATGTGCCTAATTGGCGATATTTCACTAAATTTTTAGTTTAAGTGTACTTAGACGTTATTTCACTAAATCGCCCCACGTAAACCCATAACACTGACCGACGCACCATGAACAGAAATTGAGCAAACTAAACTACGAATGAATGAACTTGCGAAGCAAGTGAATGAAATGAGTAGTGTTAGTGAAGCGAAATGTTCTGTGAAATGGATGCGTAAGGTTCAGTGTTTAAAAGCCAAATGCTAATGACAAAAAATATAAAACCCATATATGTGGTATTGAGTAGCGCCTCTAATAACTACGGGTATTAGTAGGGGTATGGATTACCTGTCTCTTAACTACGGTACAGATGGGGTCATGATTGTACTAAAAGTTACTACCACATGCTAACCCGTAGCTATGGGTATAATAGGCAATACTGTTGATTGATTAGTAGCACTACACTTACACCTAGTTAAGCTGGTACAGGCTTAGCGGTTCTCATAACTACTGGTACATATGGGTTATTGTGTACCTTCAACCTTGTTCCATAAAACTAAACCTTCTTTGTAGTTCTGCAAGAATATAGCGTTAGGATTTACCATGTAATGTCCTGTTTTTGTTCGCCTAACCAAGTCTTTCTTTTTAAGTAACCCGAAACCTTTTAAAAATGTTTTAGTATTTTGTTTATCGAACATTTTGCTCAAGGGGATGTGTACTTCACCTGTAGTGCTATCCCATTCGTATAAGTTTTTTATAGTCGTTATCACCAGCTGTTCAGCTTTGGTCATGTCCATAAGTTCTTGCAAAAAGTCTATAGACTCTATACCGTGTTTATTCATTGTGCCATTACCTACTTTTGTAAAATTAGGGTTTTTAGTACTTTTTACTTTTCTTGTTTCTAAGTGCTCACCTTTATCGAGATGTATACTCAGTTTAGCACTATTACTATCCGTCATATTAATTATTCACTGGGTAGAACGTACTTAAAAGTATACCCCTTAATCATGGGCTTGTATACCCACAATAAATAGGTATAAAACCTTACCGAAACCCCTTCTATATATAGATTTCTCCTATTATATATAATAAAAATGGTAATAGCTATCGATTACCCATCCTCATAACTACAGGCATTAGCACACTAATTAGTAAGTACTCAATGAAACAAATAATCTCGATAAGATAAATCAACCGCTAGTTTTAAAAGGTTAATATTTATATCACTATTACCAACGTAGTTAAGCTGGCAAGGGAGTAGTTTTGTATCGTGGTTCTGCCCTAGGGTTAATACACAATGATTTAAAGCCATAAAACCTTTAATAAATACCAATACTTAACTATGAGATTTAAACCGTTTAAATGACAACTCACAGTAATACTGCGCTTACTCGTAGTTAAGCAAGGATACGCTTAGCGGTACTCATAACTACAGGCACTATTGGTTATTGTTTGATTTATTGAAGATGTTCAGTAATCGCTGTACCTTAGCTAACCGTTAACGATTAATACTAGCGATTGACGGCTCTCATAACTACGGGTACATGTGCCGTTCCTGATCAATTATCAAGTACTTATTACTACTCTTAGTTAAGATAAGTTGTAGTCGATACAATGAGAATAAATACTGGTGCCTATTACTTTATGTATCAGCTTTTAACAGACAAATGACTATGAATGTAGTTGGTTATCTTGTACCAGATGTTACCGCCTCAGTCCCCGAAGATAAAGTAACCATTAGCTATTAATACTAGTGATTGGCTGTTGATATAACTACGGGATATATGTGCGGTAAGCCTTACAGTATGAGTGGCCACTATTAACCCCGTAGATATAATGATGGGTAATCATTGATACCAGCTACTAATGGTTAGTTGCTGGTTATCAGCTTATCTACGAGTATTAGTGACCTTACACATAGTCTTGTAATGAAAGTTGATTAAATGTTGGTGCTATAAGGTAAAGACTTAACAAAGTCTTCCATAACTTTTAAATCAAGTTGGCCATCTTTCACGGGTAAAACAATTTGGGACTCTTTCATTCTATCCATATGCCATTTACGCCCATAACTAAACTTAAACTTATTAAGCCTAATAATTGGGATTATAAATAAAGCTATATACGAATTGAATCTACTAAAGCAATCCTCTTTGGGGTATAAAACATTAACGTCATCCGATGCCCAAAAATCTACAGGTTGATAAAATGCCTCCCCAACAGAACCATTGTAATTTACCGATATAACATTTCCATCGTGAATAGCATCTTGCCCTACAGTATTAGTTACTCCATTATTACTATCTGTAGACCCTATGAATGGTGTATTACCTTCTAACATATTTGCTTTTGTTAAGCGTTTACCTTTTTTAAAGTCGAATAACTCTTCGAGTGCAAACTCTTTCCAATCATTAATATAATTAAGAGGGTTTTTACTACTTTTCTTTACAGGTACATCTGTAAATGTAGATAGACAAACATCATTTACCCAATCAGGAAAATTATTGATGTGTGGTATTTTAAGAGTTTTTAATTTATTTCCTTTAGGTTTTCTACCATAAGAAAAAAGATACCTATTAGCAGTAATACATTGAGCGTAAAACAGCTTCTCTTCAATAGTAAGGTCATATTTCGGAATCAAAACAGAAACATCACTATTCGGTACAAACTCACAAGTTGATACATAAGAGTAACTATGGCTACCCTCTCCGTTAGTTGAAACGAACAGAGTCTCTTCAGGAAAAAGCTTCTCTTCTAAAACAGAATCTTTACTAATATAGCTTCTAAATGTTCTAGCTTGGGTACTAGCGGGGCGAATATAAGCGATACTACCTTCGAAAGGCTGATCTTTTTCTTTTAAACCAGTTGCAGCAATTCCATTTATTACATTAAAGATATCTTGTAGCTCAACCATCTTTAAACCTTACTCATTAACTTGAATATACCGTAGTTTTTAACGATTTGTTCAAAATCACTCTTTTTTAATTTTGTATAGTCTGTCTCCATATAAGCCTCTGCAATCCATTCATCTTCTGCTTCAACATATGCGGTTACAGATTCACCAGTATGAACCTCATTATTGTTATATGCTTCTAACCAGCGAGATTTAATGTCTTGCCACTGATGGTTTAAGTCTATACGCCCCATATGTTTTGTTTTGATGTAGCCGTCATCTCTCCAATAACCAAACCACGTTTTTTTATTTGTTTCTTTATGTGGTTTATGTGCTTCAAATACTACGATACAAGTTACAGTACCTACAGGATAAAAAAGCTCACTTGCCATCGACATAACAGCTTTAAGTGTGTGTTTTTCTAAAATTGCATTCTTCGCTTCGTTATTGCTAATAACACAACTTACAGGAATGATAGCCACACCCAACCCACCTTTTTCAAGGAGATCCAACATTTCCTTTACGAAGTAAAGTTCGTGTAGTTCGGCATCACTTTTTGATTGTGCATAAGGAGGGTTTAATAAGCCAATATTTGGTCGTTTTACGCCACGATTCTTGTCTGGTTCAATAATGGCTTTTTTAAGAGTGGGTTCAAAACAACTGCTTTGATGTAGGTTTGCTTTGCCATCCCCCCTTAAAATCATATTACTAGCTGCTAAAGCAAACATTTTAGGGCTATTTTCAATACCGATTAAGCGGTTTTTCTTAATATCAAACCTTTCTTCATCTGTCATTGCTGTTTTAAGCATTGCGTGCATTGCTGATATCAAAAAACCACCAGTTCCTGCACAGATATCAATTACAGTATCATTCTTAGTTATATTAGCTATATCGCAAAATAGTTCTGTTATATGTCTTGGGGTTAAAACAATACCTAGTGATTTTTTATCTCCAGCAGTATATTTCAAAAACTCACCATAGAAATGCCCTACAACGTCAAAATTATGATAAATACTGATAAAAGGCCATACGTTATCATTTATTTCTTTAATAACTTCATTAAGAACACCTTGAGGATATTTTTTAGAAGTTTTTGAATCGGGCTTACCTAGATTTGGTTGACCTGCTACACCTGCGTATGGTTGTAGCATAGTATCTTTTTTTGCTTGTGGGATATCAGCTCGATCAAGTTCGTCTTTAATAGCTTCAAGCCACTTTCGGGGCATATCTTCTGCACTATAAAATTGAAATGATTTGAGAAATGGCTGATTCATCAAAGCTATCAATGTACCACTGACTAAAAGAGGTTTATCCTCTTCTGAAATCTTTGCGGCTGTCCAAATAAGTTCGTGCAATTCTTTAGCAAAAGCGAGCAAATCACTATGTCGTTTTCTTTCTACAAGAGGGTCATAAGAAGCTAAACGATAATAGTCTTCAAAAGGTAAGATTTCCTTAACTGCAAGACCTTCTTCATTTGTTAACACTGAATGTTCACTAGAACCACACGGGACTAAATAATTAGATACTAAAGTGTAGTCTTCTGATGTTCCACTTACCGCAAGTGCCAACACTGTATAGTCTTTAGAAAGGAACTTTGCATAGTGTAATACACCATCAACAGCATAATCTTTAGCTTTATCTAAGTTTTTACTTTCGTGAAACTTCGTATCAGCCTTACACTCAACAACAATTAGAAAGTTAGGATCAGATTCCCAAGTTATAATAAACTCAGGATAACCGCCTTTACCTGTGTTGGCTTTACTTGCTGTCTTTAAAAGATTTTGAACTCGTTTTATTTGAGACTTTTGTTCTTCAATAACGATACCGTTATCGGCTTGAAAGTAATTTTTTTCTCTCAATTTTTCTCGAACAAAGTTCTCTGTAATCCTTTCATTTGCCACAAGTTATCCAACTTAATTAGTAATTAAAATTTAGATTATACCCTACTAAATGACAAAAAATATAATTTAATACATAAGAGCCAAAAAGATCCATTCGCAATACTTTCAGATCGTATTAAAGACCAATAATTTTTAATTGATGATGTACTGTATATTAGAAAAGTGATCTATTTGTTTTTTGTCATTACAGGTGTTAACCGTTAACGCAATGGTTTTTCCTAGTCGATTAAAAGCATCAGCAGGAATCCTTTCAAGCTCACCAGCGAGACAGTTTGTACTGAAAAGGACAATAAAGGAAGGTAAATGCGCTTACCTGCAACCTTATAGAAAGTTATGGGGTTCTGTTCGAAGAACAGGTTCGATTAATTTTATATAAGGTATATTTTTATAGTAAGGTGAACATTTGACGGTCTTCTTGACGGTTCAGAAACCTGTAGACATAAAAAAGCCCCTGTAAAAACAGAGGCTTATCTATAAAGTGTGGCGGTGAGATAGAGATTTGAACTCTAGAAGGGCTACAAACCCTTGCCGGTTTTCAAGACCGGTGCTTTCGACCACTCAGCCATCTCACCAATTATCTAATGCAAAAAGTAGCTTGCTAAAAGACGGTGCGAATATTAAATACTAACGACTTATTTGTAAAGGATTAATTAACAAAACAATAATAAAAATGTCAATTTGAGTAAATTATCTTCGTTGTAAAAGATATTCAGCCTTTTTCCAAGGTAGTAACATAAAATTTCTAATTAATTGGTAATGTTTACATATTTTTTAACCTAATATATTGTTGTTTAAGACGTGATAAATAAACCGTTTGTTGTTTGTTATTCAAATCTCTATACATTAGTGTTTCAAAGGTTATAGTAAACTCTTTAAATTGTTTTGCTAGTTCAGGGTGTTGTTGTGCAACGAGTTTTGCAAAGTCTGATGGAGACATATTTATAGGTTTTTTAGTACCTTTTTTTGCTAATTTTTTCAATACACGTTGATACAAGCATGACCACGTTGTTAATTTTTTACGTTTAAATAAATTAACATTAACGCGATACAATAAGGTTAATAAAACCATTATCAGTATCAATGTGGCAAGCACTATTGCTATTGCTTTCCATTGTATATTACCTTCAAACCAGCGTTTGAGAAGATCATATTGTTGTGCGCTTGAATAAGCTAATACCCATCGTGTCCATTGGTAATCAAGTGCATCAAATTGTAATCTAATTGCATTTAACCAAGCCATTTTTCGGTATTGATACAGCCCTAAAAAGTCGTTATTTAAAGAAGATTGCTGAGACAATAATTCAGTAGACCAACCACTTTCTACCCGTTGGGGGTCAACTGCTGCGGTCGGGTCTACTCGTTGCCAACCAATGCCTTCTAGCCAAATTTCTGACCATGCATGAGCGTCATATTGATAAATACTTAAATGACCGCCCTGCTTTGTATTATCCCTTTTATCGTCTTCTATTGGGTTAGCTTCTGTAATTGTTTCTTGTAAAGCACTTGTACCATTATATTCACCTCCTAAATATCCCGTAACAATACGCGCAGGAACACCTGCCGCACGCATTAAATAGGTATAAGCACTTGCATAATAAACACAAAACCCCGCTTTGGTGTCAAAAAAGAATTGGTCTAAGCTATTGTTAACTAATAATGGTGGTTTTAAGGTGTAAAAATAGTTTTGTTCACGAAATAATGCCAAAACAGCATTAGACCTATCAACAGGGTCAGCATATGTTTGTTTTAATTCATATGCTAATTGTTCTAGCCTAGGGTTACTGCCATTCACAATGTGTAAATTACGCTGTTTTTTTCTATTACTAATTTTTAAATCTAACGGTGTTTGTAAGTAACTTATTAATTCATAATGACTAATTTGGCTCAACACTGATTTGCTTTGCACTGTGTAGTCATCCATTAAACGTACATTGCTGTTGTCAGTTGTAATTACAGATAAGCCAAACAACCAACTTTGATGATTTGGTTCTACAATGATATTGTAATTAAGCCCTTCTCCAGACGTAACTGGGGTAAATAGTTTCTGTGTTTCAGTAAACTCATTATTGTCATGTAGATTAGTGCGTGTCCATTTTATACCATCGTAATTTTCTAACGTCATAGCACGCCAATACAGTTTGTCGTATTGAGGAATTTTCTTTCCGTTAAAATCTACCCGGAAGGCTAAATCACTCGATAAGGCAAGGTTTGCTATATCTCCTGGACTTACTTCATTACTCAGCCCTGTTTTTGCTGACTGTGCATTAGGTACTTGCCAAAATGGCGTTAAACGTGGAAAAACAACAAATAAAACAATAGCAAGTAATGAGCTTTGTATTAAGAGTACCACGATAGTTTTTGCCGATACGGATAATGTTTGCTTGGGTGAGAATGCCTGCAGTAAAACCATCAAATTAACAATTAAAACGAATGCAATTAACACCGAAAACAGTAAGTTTTGTTTAAAAATGAGTGCTGACGCTAATAAAAATATTCCAAGCAAACAAACTTGATAAAAATCTTTTCTTTGTTTTATCTCAAACGCTTTAAGCACATAAGCAAAGGTAAGCAAATGTACCATACTAATTAATATACCAAGGCTAGTAGCCGTTATGGCTATGGCTATACAACCACTTAAGGCGAATAGTGTTAATAAAATAGAAGCTATTTTAGTTTTATCTTTTATAATAACTTTGTTACTGCTGTTGTTTTTAGGGGATATTTTCCTAATATTGAAAAGAGCTTGCCAACACAAACATAACGCTAAAATAGCTAACATCCAAGTACTAATTTCTTCAGCTAAACAACCAATATTAATTATTTGACAACACCATAAAAGCCATGTATTGCGGTGTGTTAACTGAAATGGTTGACTCTGTTTTTTTTTGTTTATTGATACATTCAACATTGCTATTTACCCTGCACTTTGTGGGTTAAATTTAGCTAACGCAATTAAACAATTTTGTTGATGTTGGTAGCCTGAGCTTGGCATAATTTTTATTGCTGTATTTCTAACTCTACTCGACGAATCAATATCTAATATTAATCCAAAATCATTATCACTTTTACTATATTCCACAATTAAATAACACAAATAGCCTAGTTTCGTTTCTAGATCAAAACTTGGCATATCGCTTAGTTTTAACCAACGTAAACCTCCTTCTTGAGTTTCATAATGCTTGCTAAGTTTGCCTTGCCCACGGGCAAGTTGTTTCCATGCAACACGTGCTTGTGACTCGCCTGTTATATAATTTTTTAGTTCAGAAAAATCATCGTTTCCTAAAAAAGTATTATTTAGTTTGTTTTGGTTTTGTTGGTCTTCACCTTCAAGTCCAGACAAATAATTTTGGCTATTGGTCAGTTTTTTGGGTTGAGGAAATACTATCAGTTGATGTGAAAAATCTAACATTGCCCACGTAATAAAAAAACCTAACGAATACTCACTGAACACCTTCACTCGCCCTAATTTAATAACGCCTCGTTTTGTAGCTAAATAAGGGATTAAAATCTGGGTTTTACCAATATCACAATGTTCAACCGTAACTGAGCGCGCTTTTTGCGATAGATTTAAACTTACCTGCTGATTTTGTGCAGGAAACAGGAAATTAAGGTCATAATGAATTTTTTTTGCTTTAACGGTTATTGGGAAAAAAGTTTGTTGGTTAGCAAAAGTATATTGAATTGGTGTTGAGGCAAAGGTTAACTGAGAAAAATTATAAAAGCTGTGCATCATTACGGTAATAAATAAACTCGCAAGTAAATAACTTAATAGTAAAATGGTGTTGTTTTGGTAATTAGTGCCAAGCAAAAATAATAAAATATCAAAAAACAAATATGCCAAGCCAAACCGTGTGGGCATAATAAAAATATTACGGTTTGACAGTTTATGTTCAAAATTACTTGGCACGCGCTTACTAAGCCAACGGTCAATACGTTTAGATATAAACGTTTTTGTAGGTTGCGCAATTATACGTGATAATAAGCTAAACACATTCATAACAAAGGGTTTTTTATCTAGCAATTTAAGGGGTTTAACACATTAACTAATTGCAGTATTTGTTCACTTACACTGATTGCAAATTGTTGCTCTTGCGCATTTAACACTAATCTATGTTCACAAACACAATGAAAAACCGCCTTAATATCATCTGGTAACAAATAATCTCGGTTATCAATGAATGCCCATGCCTTAGCCGCTGCTAAAATAGCTTTACCAGCTCGAGGAGATAAAGGATTGCATGCAATGGTATTTTCATTTCGACTAACATGGCACAGAGCTATAATGTATTCAATAATAGTGTCAGATGCATGAACTTGTTGAACAGCTGCCTGCATGGCAAGCAAGTCTTCTACATTGATAAGGCCATTACCGTTATCCTTAGCATTATTTTTTAGTGGCGACGCTTTAGAAAGCAAAATATTTTTTTCAGCCTCTACATTTGGAAACCCTAATGATATTCTGATCATGAAACGATCTAACTGAGATTCAGGTAGCGGATAAGTACCCGCATGATACAAGGGGTTTTGGGTAGCAATAACAAAAAATGGATTAGGTAATTGATGCGTTGCCCCATCAATACTTACTTGATAATCTTCCATTGCTTCAAGCAATGCACTTTGTGTTTTAGGACTCGCGCGATTAATCTCATCAGCTAAAACAACCTGATTAAAAATGGGGCCTTTGTGTAATTCAAAACTATGAGTATTGGTATTAAAAATTGATATACCCAAAATGTCAGCCGGAAGCAAATCACTGGTAAATTGTGTGCGCTGGTAACTTAAATTTAAAGTATGAGCTAATGTATGCGCCAATGTAGTTTTACCCATACCAGGTAAATCTTCAATAAGTAAGTGCCCTTTGGCAAGTATACAGGTAAGTGCTAAACGGCATTCTGTCGGTTTACCTAATACTACTGTTTCTATTTCAGCTAAAATAGTTTTAATGGTATTTTGCATCAACTCAGGTTTTAAATCAGGTTTCTGTTTCAATTTAGGCATTAGCTCAGACATAAAAAAAGTCTACATAAATAATTAATTTAAGTAGACTTTGTAACATGCTTTAAGCTTTTTTAATAGCTTATGCTGTTTTATGTATGATTTACAGGCTACGTCTTGTAATCACCGCGTCACTTAGTTGCGCTAATAAAGTTTCTGTATCATTCCAACCTATACAGGCATCGGTAATACTTTGACCATAAACTTGCGCTTTTCCGTCTACAAGCTTTTGATTTCCTTCTACTAAGTGACTTTCAACCATAACACCAAAAATATTGTGATTGCCTTGGCTTATTTGCTTGCTAACATCGGTTGAAACCAACATTTGGTTTTCAAATTTCTTACTTGAGTTTGCATGACTAAAATCAATCATTATTTTAGTATTCAACCCTTTTTTGTCTAACTGTTCGGTTACTTCTTTTACGCTGTCTGCGTCAAAGTTAGTTGTTCTACCACCACGCAAAATTATATGGCAATCATTATTACCCGTTGTTTCAACAATAGCAGCGTGACCAAATTTAGTTACTGATAAAAAATGATGCGAAGCAGCCGCAGAGCCAATCGCATCAATGGCAACTTTAATCGTACCATCAGTGCCATTTTTAAAGCCAACAGGGCAAGAAAGACCTGATGCTAATTCACGATGCACTTGTGATTCTGTAGTACGAGCACCGATAGCACCCCAACACATAAAGTCAGCCATGTATTGTGGTGTAATCATATCTAAAAATTCGCCCGCAGTTGGTAAACCAAGTTCGTTAATTTCAAGTAGTAACTTTCTGCCAATACGTAAACCGTCATTAAGCTTAAAGCTGTTGTCCATATATGGGTCATTGATTAGCCCTTTCCAACCAACGGTTGTTCTTGGTTTTTCAAAATAAACACGCATGACTATTTCTAAACTGTCTTTATATTTATTTCGTAGTTCAACTAATCGCTGAGCATAATCAAATGCCGCTTCAGGATCATGAATAGAACAAGGTCCAATCACAACCAACAAGCGATCATCTTTATTGTTAAATATATTGTGAATTGCAGCTCGTCCAGAAACGACCGACTTAATGGCTTGCTCTGACGCTGGAAATCGTTCCAGTAATGCGATAGGAGGTAATAAGTCTTTTATTTTATTGATGCGCACATCGTCAGTTTGATACATAGTTCTTTCTCTTTTCTTTGCTCTACTAAATTAATTTGTATGTTAGTAGGTTAATTTATCTTAATTTACGTCTAGACATCCAAATAAATAATCCCGATGTCAATTTAACAGTGTTAAGGCGCTATTACTAGTATATTTGAATGAACAAGCCAGTAAAAAACGCTATAATTAATCGCTTTATACTAAAACAAGAGAGAAATAGCGAATGATTGATACTTCTTTGCCCTTGCTTGACCTTCATAGGCACTTAGACGGTAATATTCGACCCGCCACAATTTGGCAATTAGCAACCAAAAACGATATTGTTTTACCCGCAACACAGTTCGACGATTTTATACCGCATGTGCAAGTACAAGGCAGTGAATCTGACTTGTTGGCTTTTTTGAAAAAGTTAGATTGGGGTGTTGCTGTTTTAAAATCTCTTGATGATGTAAAGCGCATTGCGTTTGAAAACGTAGAAGATGCATATCATGCTGGATTAAACTATGCCGAACTACGGTTCTCTCCCTATTATATGTCAATGAACCATAATTTACCGATTAGTGACGTAGTTGCTGCGGTTATTGATGGCGTTAAATTAGGCATGAAAACGTTCGATATTAGCATTAATATTATTGGTATTTTAAGCCGTACTTTTGGTGTTAAGCAATGTCAATTGGAATTAGACGCTCTATTAGTTCATAAAAACAACCTTGTTGCTGTTGATTTAGCAGGAGACGAATTTAACTTTCCTGGAGAATTATTTGTTGAACACTTTAAACAAGTACGCAACGCAGGATTACAAGTTACCGTACACGCAGGAGAAGCAGGCGGTGCGGCAAGTGTTTGGCAAGCCATTAATGATTTAGGTGCAACACGTATTGGCCATGGTGTTGCAACCATCGAAGATGAAAAACTCATGACATATATGGTGAATAATAATATTGCTATTGAATCATGCTTAACATCAAATTTTCAAACAGGTACCGTTACCGATTTAAGCCAACATCCGTTAAAAGCTTTTCTTAATTTTGGCATTAAGGCCTGTTTAAATACCGATGATCCTGCGGTACAAGGTATTGAAATAAGAAATGAATACACTGTGGCACAACAGGTATTACTACTAAGTGAAGATGACATTAGACAATTACAAGAAAATGCACTTGATGTGTGCTTTTTATCAGATAGCGAGAAAAAAGCATTATTAAAAAGCGTGTAATTAACATAACAAATAACACAGCAAAAATTGAGGTGAGTATTTGATTTTTACAACCAAGTTGCTAATATTCTACTCGTAAAATAACAAGATCAGTGAAACACCCTTGATAGCGATTTTCACCAAAATACCTTTATTATGGTATTTATGTAAGAAATTCAGGCTAAAAACTTGCTGATTTATATTTGAATTATGCTTTTATTTCGAAAGCTTAAACAAGGGACATTTCATGAGCACACCACATATTTCTGCAAACTTAGGCGATTTCGCCCAAACCGTATTAATGCCTGGCGATCCGCTTAGAGCTAAATTTATCGCTGAAAACTTTTTAGAGGACGCCAAATGCGTTACCAGTGTTCGTAACATGTTTGGTTACACTGGCACATATAAAGGCAAACAAGTATCAGTAATGGGATCAGGTATGGGCGTTCCTTCTATTTCAATATATGCTACTGAACTTTATAACGAATTTGGCGTAGAGAACATCATTCGTATTGGTTCATGTGGCGCGGTACGTGATGATATTAACATTCGTGACGTTATTATTGGCATGGGGGCAAGTACAGACTCAAATATTAATAGAATGCGTTTTAATAACTATGATTTTGCTGCTATTGCTGATTTTTCACTTTTACATAAAGTGGTAAATACTGCCGAGCGCTTAAATAAACCAGTACATGTGGGTAATATTTTTACAGCTGATTTGTTTTACACACCGCAACCTGAAATGTTTGCTGTGATGGAAAAACATGGCATTTTAGCTGTTGAAATGGAGGCGGCAGGTTTATACGGTGTTGCTGCAGAGCTAGGCAAAAAAGCCTTAACAGTGCTAACAGTATCTGATCACATTAAAACAGGTGAGAAAACTACCGCTGATGAACGCGAAAGTACGTTTAAAGATATGATGGAATTAACATTAGAAAGTGTTTTATAAGTCCCGCTTTTCTCATCGCTAATTATACATTGCGCTTAACCTCGTTGTGTGAGCCTAAGCGCTATGTATATTAATTTAACACCGCATCAATTTAGCATTGCTTGCCCTACCCGTATTATTTCTTGTGATATTTTCTTATTTATTCCTTTTACTAAAACCCAACTATGCCAATACAATGTTTCAATGAGTTGTTTTTCTGGGCACAATCTGACAAGTTCGCCAGACGCAAGTTCGTTTTTAATTTGCAATTCTGGTAATAAACAATAGGCCACGCCCTGTTTTGCCAACTCCACAAAAGCTTCTGACGAAGGTATGCTATGGCAGTAATATTCACTAGCGGCTAAATCAAAATGCTGAGCAATAAAACGTACATGCATATCGTCTTTATGGTCAAAGCTAATAGCAGGTGCCATTTTTAACGTATCACGGGTTACACCTTTACTAAAATATTTTTGTTGAAAGCTTTTTGAAGCAACTAAGCAATAGTTCATTTTGCCTAATTCAAATGAGCGATATCCCTTTAATGGTGTTTCATAAGAACAAACCGCACCAATAGCCTCTCCTGATCGTAATTTGTCTATCGTTCGCTCTTCATGCTCAATAAGTAAATTGAGTTCTACTAAATGCTCTTTTAACACAGGTGTAACCGCTTTAAGAAACCACGTTGCAATACTGTCAGCGCTTACAGCCAGTGCTATTTTCATTGGTTTGCTTGGTTTGTCAGGCAGTAATTCAGGCAAAATTTCACTTTCTAACTGCTGAACTTTTCTAAAATGGCTTAATAATTGTTCTCCAACAGAAGTTAATTCAATGGGTTGGCTACGAATTAGCATAGGATGGCCAAAATTTTCCTCTAATAATTTAATACGTTGAGAAATGGCTGATTGTGATATATGCAATTTATTTGCTGCTAATTCAAAGTTTTGCGTTTCTACAATGGCAGCAAGAGCGGCTAGTAATTTGTAATCCAACTAACTGAACCTCTACATAAGATTTACTTATAATAATTAAGATTTATTAATTATATTTATTTTTGTGAACAATGCAAACTGCATTTTCTTTTATAACAGCTTTCAACAACAAGTAAATTTCGTCAATAACTATGTTCGATATGTTCACATTTTAAAGGTAATTACCATGATCATTTTAGCAGCACTTAAAGGCTTTACGCTCAGTTTGAGTATGATCATTCCTATCGGAAGTCAAAATTCAATGTTACTTTCTCAGGGAATTAATAAAAACCATCACTTGATGACTGCAGGTTTATTTATACTCTACGATGCGCTTTTAATTTCGTTGGGCGTATTAGGTGGCAGTTTGATATTGTCAGCTAACCCCTTACTTTTCACATTACTAACTTGGGGGGGGATTCTATTTTTATTATCTTACGGTGCTATGTCATTTAAAGCATCAGTTGATGGTATAAAAACAGGCAAAAATAAAATTCAAACTCAAAAGTCTTGGAAAGTAATTGTGCTAACTAGTTTGATTGTTACCTTTTTGAATCCACACGCATATATTGATACTGTAATGGTTATTGGTAGTGTTGGAGGGCAATATAATGGTGATTCGAAAATTTACTTTTTGCTTGGTGCTATTACCGCTTCATTCGTTTGGTTTTCAACCTTGGCATTGAGCGCAGCGAAGCTTTCGGTGTATTTGAGCAAACCAAAAGTTAAAAGTACCATTGATTTTGCTATTGGCTTGGTCATGTGGTTTATTGCTTGGTCTTTATTTAAAACTTGGCTTGCAAGCTAACGCGAAGATACCAATTTACTAAATTTAAAAAGGCTTATTTTCTAATAAGCCTTTTATCTTTATCATTTTCCAACGTTTTAAAGATTAAAGGTAATTTACTTATTTCTCAATATGTCAGACAGAAAACTTTTACCATATTGCATAGGACTTACCTTAAATAACTCAGCAAGTGTTTGTCCTAAATCGGCAAAGCTTGTTCTCAGGCCTAAATTAACTGATTGTATTTGATGATGATAAGCAAGTACAGGGACAAGCTCGCGCGTGTGATCACTACCTGGCCAAGTTGGATCACAACCATGATCTGCAGTTAACAATAAAAGATCATTGTCATGCATTTGTTTGTATATTTCAGGTAAACGTTTGTCAAAGCTTTCTAGAGCTTGCGCATAACCTATAGGGTCTCTACGGTGACCATAATCTTGGTCAAAGTTCACTAAATTGGTAAAGATCAAGCTATTATCTTCTGCTGTTTTTATATGCGCTATAGTGGCATCTACCAATGCATCAATACCTGTAGCTTTAGTTTTTTGAGTAATACCTTGGTGCGCAAAAATATCTGCAATTTTGCCAACACTGATCACTTGTCCCCCTGCTTGAGTAATTTTTTCTAATACTGTTGTTGCTGGGGGTAATACTGAATAATCTCGTCTGTTACCAGTACGTACAAAGGTATTTTCATCATTAGGTAATATTTCACCAACAAAGGGTCTAGCAATAACACGACCAATATTAAGATTCCCAGCTGATAATAATTCTCGCACTTGTTCACAGTAGTGATATAGGTTGTCTAAACCAAAGTGTTCTTCGTGCGCTGCAACTTGAAAAACACTGTCGGCAGAGGTATAGCATATTGGTAAACCTGTTTTTATATGTTCATATCCCAAACGATTAATAATGTCTGTGCCTGATGCGTGGCAGTTACCCAAAAGCCCTGCATAACCTGTTTTATTATTAATTTCTGCGATTAACTCTGCAGAAAATGAATTTATTTTGTTAGAAAAATAGGTCCAATCAAATAACACGGGTACACCAGCCATTTCCCAATGACCACTGGGCGTATCTTTACCTGTACTTATTTCTGCCATAGCACCAAAAGCGCCTTGGGTTGGTTCTACATAAAAGTCATTTAGATCAATATTCGAGTTTGTTAAATCTTGCGCATACTCTTGCCATATACTAACACTGCTAGCGTGTTGGCTTAGTTCATATAAACCTAGGGCACCAAGATTTGGCAAGTGAAGAACTTTGTTTTGTTCTTTTAAATAACGTTTAGCAATATTGATAAAAGTATTGGCACCAACATCACCAAAATTAGTTGCGTCACTTGCATAACCAACACCAAAACTATCAAGCACTAAAATTATTGCTCTTGCCATTACAAAACACCTTAAAATCAAAAAAAACATGACCACTTAGTCAACTTGTGATAATTTAATGCTTTTACTATGATTAGCCAAGCTATTTCTCGGGCTTTTTATTACTTTGCCGTCAAGGAGAGTATTGCCGAGCTGTTTTTGTCTAGTTAAGATAACCAATAAATAATTTATATGCAGATAGAGTACACTGTTTACTCAACTCAAATTATTCATGGCGATAACCAGAATTTTTCTACGGATTCATTAATGACACAACCAAGTAAAACGACCGTAATCGCTATCGCGGGCGCTTCGGCATCAGGAAAATCACTTTTTGCTGAAACTATTTATAAAGAATTATTACCAGAACTTGGTGCTAATGGGATATCTATTATCAAAGAAGATGCTTATTATCGAGATCAATCGCATTTGAATATGGATGAGAGAAATAAAACTAATTATGACCATCCTAAAGCATTTGAACATGAGTTACTTTGTAGTCAAATAAATACACTCGTTGAACAAACAGAAATACAGTGCCCTGTTTATTGCTATAAAACGCATACAAGAACCGAAAATACAATGACGATAAGACCAACTAAAATAATATTAGTTGAAGGTATTTTGCTATTGTCTAACCCTCAACTTAGGGATTGCTTTGATATAAAAGTTTACATGGACACTCCTCTAGACATTTGTTTAATTAGGCGCATAAAACGTGATACACAAGAGCGTGAACGAAGTTTAGAGTCTATTACTAATCAATATTTAACAACGGTGCGTCCAATGTATTACCAATTTATTGAACCTTCTAAAGCATGGGCAGACCTTGTTATTACTCGTGGCGGAAAAAACAGAATGGCGATAGAAGTAATAAAAGCCAAAATACGCCAATTGTCACTTAGAAAATAACTCAGAACATGTAACATAATAATAAACAACAAAGTAACTTGAGGTTTTCATGGATTTAACAGTACTACGCAGCTTATTTGGTATTTTTGCTTTACTGGCTATTGCCATGTTTTTATCTAAAAAACGAAAAGCGATTGACCTTCGCACTGTAGGTTGGGCGTTTTTATTACAATTAAGTCTAGGTGCTTTTGTACTATATATTCCCTTTGGCAAAGATGTTTTAGCATCCATTTCTGGTGGTGTACAACAAGTCATTGATAGCGCTAATATTGGTATTGCTTTTTTATTTGGCGGATTAGGTACAGACGCTATGTTTGCTAATGGTGTTGGCTTTGTTTTTGCCGTTCGCGTATTACCCGTTATTATCTTTTTTTCATCCCTCATCGCTGTGTTATATTATTTAGGCGTAATGCAATGGGTTGTAAAAATTATTGGTGGCGCCTTACAAAAATTACTAAAAACAAGTAAGCCTGAATCATTATCCGCAACAGCCAATATTTTTGTAGGTCAAACAGAAGCTCCTTTGGTAATACGCCCATATATAGCTAACATGACACAATCTGAACTATTTGCCATTATGGTGGGTGGTTTAGCCTCTGTTGCTGGTTCTATTTTAGCTGGATATGCAGGTTTAGGAATTGATTTAAAGTATTTAATCGCTGCATCTTTCATGGCTGCCCCTGGTGGCCTGCTTATGGCTAAAATTATTTTACCTGAAACAGAACACGAAAAATTATCACAAGAAGATTTAATTACGGAAGATATTGGAAACAAACCTGTTAATGTTATTGACGCAGCGGCTTCAGGTGCAGCATCAGGACTAAAACTCGCTGTCAATGTAGGTGCAATGTTATTAGCTTTTATTGCGCTAATTGCATTAATAAACACACTTGTTGGTGGTACCGCTAGTTTATTAGGCTTTGAAGGCATTACTATTGAATTGCTTTTAGGGTATTTGTTTGCGCCAATTGCCTTTATTATTGGTGTACCAAGTAATGAAATGTTGCAAGCGGGTAGCTTTATAGGGCAAAAAATTGTTGTAAATGAATTTTTTGCTTATGTAAACTTTGTTGAAATTAAAGACACTTTAAGTGTTTCAACACAAGCAATTATTACGTTTGCCTTGTGTGGCTTTGCCAACTTATCTTCTATCGCTATTTTACTCGGTGGTATTGGTTCTATGGCGCCTAATAGAAGACCCGATATTGCAAAATTAGGGTTAAAAGCTATGATTGCTGCAACCCTTGCTAATTTAATGAGCGCTGCAATTGCTGGCTTATTTCTATCGCTTTAACACATCTTTACCCTAATCGTGTTTACTACACTCAATATTTAACCTAACTTTTAAAACGCACATATGACTACTCAAATTAAATCACAAAAAAAAATAGCTACACAAGCAATCAGTTTAATGGATTTAACCAGTTTAACAGATCAAGAAACTTCTGCTGACATTCAAAAACTTTGCCAACAAGCAAAATCTCCCGCGGGCAATACAGCTGCTATATGTATATTCCCTCGATTTATTCCTTTAGCCAAAAAACTACTCGCTGCACAAGGGACGCCCAACGTAAAAATTGCCACAGTGACCAACTTTCCACATGGCAACGATGACGTAGCTATTGCTGTAGCAGAAACAAAAGCAGCAATAGCTTATGGTGCTGATGAGGTCGATGTGGTTTTTCCGTATAAAGCCCTTATTAACGGTGATTACCATACTGGTTTAGAGTTGGTAGAATCATGTAAAAAAGTTTGTCCTAAAGAGGTTTTACTAAAAGTTATTATTGAAACTGGTGAACTAAAGACCCCCGAATTAATCAAATTGGCCAGTGAAGTATCTATACGGGCGGGTGCTGATTTTATTAAAACGTCTACAGGCAAAGTTAGTGTGAATGCAACGCCTGAAGCAGCTAAAGTGATGCTAGAAGTCATTAAAGCAACAAATAATACTAAGGTCGATACTGGTTTTAAAGCCGCTGGAGGGGTTAGAGATGTTATGGATGCAAAAATTTATTTAGATTTAGCCGCAAATATTTTAGGTGATAACTGGGTTACAAGCACACACTTTAGATTTGGTGCGAGTAGTTTACTTAATAATTTACTTTTAACACTTGAACAAGGCACTACAGCAGGTACTGATACAACAGCAAATTATTAAATACAGGTTATCTTTATACCACAACTCTATTTTTATTATTCTTCAATGAACGCTATCAAGCTTTATGTCGACTTCACTTTAAAGAATATGTCCCACCATCTTTATTTAACCTTTAAAATTAATTAGTTACAAAAACAACTAATTAACTCAAATAAACAACATACCTCAAATTGGTGTCATTGCTTATGCCACCAAAAGGGTAACACGTAACTAGAATAAGCTCTTTTATGGGCTTATCTTGCGATTTGTGGTTACTCGCTTGCTCGTGATTCTCGCCCTGTTCTGTTGTCATCACTAATTGCTGTGTTTGTAAATCAATCACTAAAGTATTATCCACGGTGAAAGTCTGCTGAACACCTGATTTGAGGGTTAAAGTAAGGTTATCGTTTAATTGTAGATCGTTTAAAATACTAAAATGTGTGTCATTATGTGCAGCAATAACAACAACCTCTTGGTTACTTTCAATATTGGTTACTAATCGTTGATTTACACCAGGACCAAATGCTAATGCTTGACCAGAATCATTATTTAATACAATTTGTGTAATTTTCATACGGTCAAAACTGAGTTTAGCCACAGGATAAAAATCAGCCCAAGGCCAAGGTTTTATTTGCCTGCCTTCTGCTGTATTTGTTGTGTTACTTTTCTCATAGATGGATTGCTTTTCCCAAGCTTGCTTTAATAAGTACTGCGCTACATTAGCCTTTAAAAGCATGTAACCTCCTTGTGCAAAGCTTATAAAAGCGATAATTAGCATTAATAATATTAAATATGATGAAAAGCTTTTTCTTATTATTTTGGGTATAAATCCATCATTAAATTTATTTTTAAACATAGTTTATGTTCTTATTTTCTTAAACAATTGCATCAGCATCGCCATTACAATGAAAAATAAAGCCGAATAATAATACTGAGCTATACCTAGTGCAGTGTTTGCTAATGGTATAGGTTGTGTTGACCCTTTAGGCATTAAATTTTTTACGGGCTGTGTTTTTAATGCGGCGTCTTTTTTTCTACTAATTTTTTCTTCAACAGCAATAAAACTGGTAAATGGTGACAATAATTGATGTTCAATAGCCAATTGGGTAATTTGTTTTTTAAGGGCTGTTTGAGTTTCAACATCACTGCGATGGCGTAATCTAATTAAATGGTCAAGTTTACTTTTAGCCCACCATTGCGCGACACCGTTGTCTTTCTCTGTTGTATTGTTGACCATTGATGTACTGAAATTCGGTGCTATTTTTTCTTGCCAAGATTTATCGGCTAACTTGCCTGTAATTTGGATTAATTGATTAAGTTGCTGGTTATTATTTTGATTATTATGCCCTTTATTTTGTTTTTTAAGCCATCGGGCACTTATCAACAACGGTTGTCCTGCATACAGATCAGGGATTTTATTAGGAAACATTTCAACATCAGCTATCGGCCATGTAAGTTCGATATTGTGCATTAACGGTTTACTGATTTGACTGAATAATTGTGTCATTTGGTCATTGACTTCATTAATGCTACCAATATAACGGTAAGTACCTCGCCCTACTTTCGCAGCTTCTGACATAAAGTAACCATTAGGGGCAGATCCAATACCAATAGTATGTAAACGCGTGTTAGCAAGATTTTTTTCAATTAAACTCAATAATTCCACTTCATTGCCAACGCTACCATCAGTTATAAAAATAACTTGTCGATAGTTACGTTCACTGGGCGATACTTGTAACGCTTGCTCAATAGCGGAATACATCTCAGTTCCACCACCTGCTTTTAATGTTGAAAGCCAATGTTTGGCATGGTTAATATTATTTAAATTGGCCCCCTTATTTTTATCATACAAACGTTGAGTATTATCATTAAAAGCAATAATGTTGAAGGTATCAGAAGGTTTCAAAAAGTCTAAAGCTTTATTAAGTGATTGTTTAGCTTGCTTAATGGCTACACCCCCCATTGAACCAGAGGTGTCAATTATGTAAATAACATCTTTGTTCAGTGCCTTCTCGTTAATAGCTTTTGGCGGCATCAGCATTAATAACCCATATCGATATTCGTTTTGTCCATCTACTTGTTGGAAGAAAGCTGCTTTAGGTGTATTTCCTTGAGCAAGTTGCCATTGTAAAACAAAATCTTGATCAAGCCTTACTGACGTATTTGCAAGAGTAATCAGTCGTGTATTCAATTGCTTTGTTTCAGCAATTGTATGATACAAGCTGCTAATGTTAGTTAAAGGCAAGCCACCATTAACATTAACCGTAATTGAAACATGCTGTTGTAGATTTGTCGATTCGTTGGTGTCAGCTGTAGAAAGTCTTGTTTGGTAAGGGGTTATTTCACTAGCATCAGGTACGCTAGCATTATTAGTTGCCCACCCGTTCGCATTAATTTTAGTTGTGGTTGTGTTCATAGTGACTGCTGTTGTATTAGCTGCATTACCTGTACTGGCAATGCTTTCTTCTTTTTTATCACGCTTTAAATGCCTTACGCTAGGAATATACCTTGGCGTTAATGTTAGCGGAATACGTAATGCAAAAGTTTCATTATTTAACGTTACCGATTGCATATAAGTTAATGATATTTTAATTGTTTCACCTGGTGCGATATTTGCCAACTTAGTGGTAAACAAATTAGGCCGTTGTTGTGAAACTAAACTCACTTTTTTGCCCTGCTGTTTCGCTTTGGTGTAGAGTTGTTGAGCATGGCGCCTTGCTTTAATTTTACCTACAATTCGTCGTTCGCCAACTTCCATTATCATGGATGATACTGATGCATCATCAATCAATGGAAAAACATAAACAGCTTCTACAAAATCGTCAGTTGAATTTCTGAAAGTTTGAGTGAAATTCACTTGAGCGAGCAAACCATTAACTGTCACTTGGTAGTCACTTTTTTGCGTTACAGCAGGGTAATAGCCCTGACCTGTTGTAAAATATAAACTACCAGAACTGATGTTTTCATAAGGAATATTCTGACTTAGATATTGCTCTGCAATCACATCATTTGACATGCTATTACAAGTCATCAATATAATAATGAATAGTATTTTCCAGTATGTATTAAAGGGGGATGAAGCTTGGCATAGAATTAAATTGTTGTTATTTTTCATATAAAGCTCTACAAGAAAGTAAAGCTTTATCATGAAGAACAATTATGTTTTGAGGCTGCCGAGATTATGACAAACTAATGACAATTTATTGCAGATTATGGCAATACAGTTTCAATTATTTCATCATTAGCACTTTTTATTAAAGTATTATCCAAGCAACGCATGGCCAGCAGGTAATTGTTTAGCAATCCACAATGCTAATTTATGCTTCATGTTTGGTTGGTCTTCATTATCAATAGGTAATGGCTGAATTAATTTATCATTCACTAATAAACGATATAGGCTTTCAACTTTATCTTTTGCTGAATTAGTCGCAGAGAAACTCTTATAACCTCGGTTAACCGCATATTTTTCACCAATCACAAGGGCTTTTTTTAATAGTTCAGCTTCATTTTTTAATTTTTTCATTGGTAATACAACTCTATAAATTTGTAAATTTAAACAATATATTGATTATAACGATGCGTTAAAAACAATAAAATTACAAGCCTATTTATTGTGAATCATACATTTAAAATTCTAACAACGAGTTATCAATTATTTTCCGAAATTTATTTACATCATTCTTCGTACATATATAATCAAAGTGTTAAAACTATAATAAAACACAGTTAAATCATTATTAATTGACCAAACAGGTATAAAAATGTCTATTACACGTATGAGAAACGCTCAACATAAAGTTCACATCCCAAGTTCTGTTCGCGAAAACCAATATTTAATGGTCAAATTTCCATTAACGGATCAATTAATAGCAAAGTTCAGTAAGTTAGTAGATATTAATGCTTCTGAACCTTATGCTGAATTTTATCAAGCACTGGCAAATATGTACTTTGATTTATGTAATAATTTTCAGCTTGATAATATTCAATTTATTGCAAACGATAAATTTGCTCGTGTTCGGTATAGCCCCGAAAAAATGACCTCAGAAACAAAGCAACAACTACTATTTTTGTATAATCCAAATTATCACACAAGCCAAAATACTTATTTTGACGGGACAAAACGAACTAAGAAAATAACCTTATTGTTTCTTGCAAATGGTGGCGATGTACGAGTTCAGTCGGCAAAATTCCATCAACAAGTGAAACAAACTATCAGTGAATATGCAAAACTATTGGAATTAGACACCAGCACAATTCGAATTTGTGATCACCAACATTTAACGTATGACCTATTTGCTGCGGATAAAGGTGTAGAAGGTAAACAAGTGCACAAATTTCGTCCTATGACAGACCGCTATGCTACTGATGGACTTGAAACCCCTGAATCTAAAGATGCATTAACTTATGCTGTGGTTGATTTACCCATTAATCGTCGCATACGCTCATTAGTGAATATAGAAGACAAAACACCCGATCGTTATAATGAACTATACAACCTCATTGCAGATGCCTTTATACGTGCTGCTAAACATTTTAATTTAAACAATGGTGCAGTAATCGCTAATGGCTTAGTGCCTATTGTACGAAGTGCTGAAGATGAAAATGTTATCGCAAGTGGTGAATTACTCATGTTAGGCTACAACCCTAATAACACTACAGGTGGTTATACCTGTAAATGGAATTCAGATATATTAGTTGATACTGTTCAATTGATTTTTGTAGCAAGTATAAAAGATAAAACGTCACACGGTTACGGTAAATTTGTTAACCAAATACAACAAGCACTGCGCTCGTTAGCTCAAAGTTTAGATTTTGTAAATGATAAAGAAGAAATGCTGGTTAGACTTCACCAGCACGTAGGTTATTATTTAACGGATAGCTAATTTAATGTAGATAAATTTAACACCTCTCACTCTCTACGGTCATGAAATATCTTCATGACCGTAATGTAAAAACATTAGAATTCAAACTCAATTGCCACCCTAAATACATGGCCTTTACTGCGACTATCAATACCTGTAATAAAACCAAATTCCCATTTTAGTTGTTTTTGTGCGCTAAATCGTTGTAACCCCATAAAAGCAGGCCCTATGCCTAAATAATTTTCACCTGAATATAATTCAATTGCAGGTTGAAATTGTTCAAGGTAGCGATAACGATATTTTAAGCGAAATTCTGTTTCAAATTCACTCTTGAGGGTTTTCCCCCATTCGTAAATAATAAAGGCATTTAACGTTAAGCTTGTACGACCAAATTCTTTTTCGGTCAAAATGCCCGAAGTAACTTCCCAATTTTGATGTTGTTTGTCCTTTTCAATCTCAAAAAGAACACCCCAATCAGCCCAATATTCACCTTGCTCGGTTAACATCCAACGAGCTTCAAGTTCATAAGACGTTAGAGTAAAGTCATTGTATCTATCACGCTCACCCACAAGATAAAACTCCAACATAAGATTCTCGTTAACCGACTGCCCATAAGCTAAACGTTGGGCTAATTTGTTATTTTCACTTTCTCTATGCGAAAACAAGCGCCACTCAATCTCTTGTTCATACGGCAGAACATAGGGATGATAAACTTTATCAACCACTACACCGTCAGCATAAGCGTTTTCCCCCCATGCAACAATAAAGATAAAAATTAAGAGTAAACAACGTGTTAACATGATTTTTCTCCGCAGGTATACAAGCGAATAGTAGTTAGCTTGCTTATCATTACAGGAAGACTAAATGCAATAATGTAAATAATAACTTGTAGTAATGAAGGTGTGCTTTCATAGCCGAATAATACGGTAAGTAATTGCCCGACTTCTGAATCTTCTGTAAGGAAACGGCTGCTATCCCATAAAGCTTGGCTACTCGATAATATATCCACTTGCTGTAAAAGTACGATAGCGTGCATTAATTGACCTAATGAAAATAACAATAAAAAATACTTGGAGGTTTGAAAGTAGAAATTTTGATCAGCAGATTTCAATAAAAAATATAATAGTATTGAAATACTTAAACAAATCCCACCACCTAAAATAATACCTATAAACATGGACTCAACTTGTTGAGCTTGTGTCCAATAATTTGCTAAATAAATGATAAAATGAGAACCATTGATAGAAGTGATGATATAGAAAACAAGAAAACCTAATTGTTTTGTATAATGTTTATCATTAAATAAAAATAGAAATGTGCTAAAAACGTAAATCAATAAGTAGCCAAACGAGAGGAACAGCTCTGCCCCCATACCATCATATGTTTGCGATATATTTTCCAAATTTTTACTAAGAATAAATGTAGTGACGGCTGTAAATATTACGCCTGAAATAAACCATTTTATGTTAATCAATGCTAGTTCTTTTGTTGAAAAGGAAATTAATAACAACGTGGTAATAACAAAAATGGGTAGTGCATTTTGTAAGAATAAAATAACCGTATTAATTAACATGTTGTGCTCCACTCTCTGTAGTTTGAGTCAATGGATTTTTTACTACTACAACTGTTCCACGAGCACTGTGCGGATGGTATTCACCAAAAAATCTGTATTCACCTTCTGGCAGAGGACCAATAAAAATAATAGCTTTTTGATTAGGGAAAATAACTTTTTCCCTATTTAGGCTAAAACTGTCAAACTCTTCAACTGTTTCATCATAATTTGAAATAATAAGTTTAACTTTTGTATTAACTGGAATATCGATTTTAGCGGGATAAAATAAATGATTTTCAATTTTAATATGATATTCAGGACGTTGTTGTGCCATAGCATTGATAGTAAACAGAAGTAATAAACTGCTGATAATGATGCTAGTTAAGCGAGTAAAATAAGCATTAGTCATTGCCAATTTCCTTCTCATTAACATTACCTGGAAATGTCACCACAACCTTTAAGCCTTTTAATGATGCTGACCGTGATAAGGCAATCTCAGCACTATGTAAATCTGCAATATGCTTGACTATGGCTAATCCTAAACCACATCCCATGATAGTTGAATCATGTTGGTCACCACCAACTCGGTAAAATCGGTCGAACACACGTTGATATTCGTTTGACTTTATTCCTGGTCCCGAATCTTCAACAATTAACATTACTTTATTGCAGATACTTGAGTGCGAAGTGTTACCTTGATCGTTCGCTGTCATATCTCTCTGTTGTTTAACACTTACCCTAATTTCGCCGCCATTGGGCGTATACTTATTCGCATTAGAAATCAGGTTAACGGCAAGTAAATTGACTGAAAATTCATGTGCGGACAAAATGATATCATCGCTTTCAAGCGTGATTATTTGATCTTTATCTAAAATATCATTATATAAATCTGAAATCACTTGTTTCAACAATATATTAATATTAAAACAATGACTTGCATTACTAATTTGTATGGGATTTGTTCGATTAAGATTTAATATTTGATCAATAACATGACCCATTCTATCAACACTACTGCTCAAAGCCCGTATTGATTCAAATTTTGCTACTTCTGTAGACGTTAACACAGAATTTTGATTGTTCGATGACCGTTTTACTAAGTCTTGAATGAGATTATGGGTATCAATTTTAAGTACACTTAACGGTGTTTTTAATTCATGAGCTGCATCTGAGGCAAAATGTCGCTCTCGTTGAAATGCGGCAGCTAAACGAGAGAATAATTCATTTAATGTCGCAACAATGTCAGCCAATTCATTATTATGCACGGTAATTTTTAACGGTGAAAAATCATTGCTTCTTCTTTTACTAAGCTCTTTGGTTAATTGATGTAATGGTTTTAAACCTTGTGTAATAATGATAAATATTAATATTGATAAAGCGATTACGGCAATAATCATTGGAGTTACCGCGGCTAAAATTAAAGTTTGTGCTAAAGCAAACTGTGTTCTTAAAGGTTGAGCAACAATAATATATAAATTCGCAAACGTTCCTTGACTAGTCTCCTGTTTTAAAGCGACAGCACGCCAGCGTGTTTGCAGAAAATTAACTTCAAAAAAATCCGTCGCATCTGTTTCTCTAGAGTTGCTATTAGCAATACGATGATCGGGTGCATTATTACTTTTTAATACAAGCTTTTGGTTTTTCCATACTTGAAAAGCAAAACTACTGTGCTGCTTAACTTGTAATGTTTTCTGCTGAGAAGTAGGCACAGAGTGAATAGAGAGTAAAGTGTTTGCAAGATCTAATAATTGATGATCAAACTGTTGCTCAGCTTGAGCCATACTTTTTTTATAACCTTGAATGGCAGCAATAAACGTAATTAATGTTAATACAGAAAATAAAGTTAACACTAGATAACGGCGAATGCTCATAAGTGTACTTTAACCTTTGCTATTATTATTGATAATATAGCCAACTCCGCGAACATTTTGGATAAACTTTTCAGGCAGGTATTTTCTTAATTTATGAATATGTACCTCAACGGCATTACTAAGCACCTCCTCGCCCCAATGATACAGTTTTGACTCTATCGTTTCACGAGACAATATTCGGCCTGCATTTTCCATAAGCGCCTTAAGTACCATAAATTCTTTTTTAGAAAAAATAATTTCGTTTTCTTTACTTGCTTCGAGATCATACAAAAACACTTTATGAGCAAAAGTGTCTAGCTTTACGTCCCCAATCGATATTATCGACGACGTTGCTGTACCTAAACGACGTTCGATAACACGTAGTCGAGCCATTAATTCAGATATTTCAAAAGGTTTTGTTAAGTAATCGTCTGCACCATAATCAAGACCTTTGACTTTGCTTTCAATTGAATCTCGTGCTGTTAAAATAATGACGGGTAAGATAGACTGCTTATCGCGTAGTTTTTTTAGGATTTCAAGTCCACCGATATCTGGTAAACCTAAATCCAGAATAACCATGTCTTGATCAGACGTAGACAACGCATTTAAAGCCAGTTTACCTTGATTAACATGATTAACAACAAACCCTTCATCTTGCAGCGATTTTTGTAATGCAGTTGCAAGTGGCATATCGTCTTCAACTAAAAGTATACGCATATAATCTCCATTTCTCCTTTACATCACCTTCTCGCCCAAAATTTAATCTCTTGGTTCGTTAAAAACTCTTCGGCATCACCCCCTTGTAATAAAGCAAAGGTTGCAAGTATTCCCGCTTGAATACACTGTGGTGCAACAACAGTAATCGAACGCGGTGCTTTTGAAATAGGCCAACCAGTTTTAGCATTGAGTATATGCCCATAACGTTTACCCTTGTGAATTAAAAAACGTTTTGAATCACCGCTGGTAGCAAGTGCACCTGATTTAAGTGAAACAATCATATCAATAGTTTTTTCATGACCATTAACAAGATCACTATCGATGTCTGGTGGCTCTATCGCCACTTGCCATGTTTCATTATTAAGCCTAGCACCCGTTACAGCCAAATCGCCACCTAGATTAACTAATACCGGTTGATTGGTTAATTCTTTAGCTACAATAATACCACGGTCAACCGCGTATTCTTTACCAATACCACCAAAGTCTATTTCCATTCCTTTCGCTAAGGTTATTTGCTTGGGATCAAAATTTATTTTATTCCAACCTACATTTAACAAGGTTGTATTAATTTGTGCTGCAGAGGGAAAGTTTGTCTTTGAGTTATACTGAGATTGAAAAGACCAAACCTTACGTAACACACCCGAGGTTATGTCAAAAAGCCCATCACTCAGCTGATAACATTGATCAGCAAAACTTAAAAGTTGGAAAGTCTCATCGTCTATTACGACAGATTGACCCGCATTATTATTTATTGCACTACAAAGACTATTTTGATCATAACGGCTATATTTATCTTCAATACGCCAAACTTCAGCCGACACGAGTTTACCCAATTTTACGGCGAGCTCTTCATCCGATGTTTGTATAATAACTTCACAAGGACTCGCCATAGCATTAAATTTAAGGTTATAGCTGTCTTTGTTTTTTTCTAAGTTAACTGTTCTGGTATTTTTCAATTAAGACTCTAGTTAAACACAGGTGCAAATTTTTAATCACATTCTACAGCAGGGATTAATCAATCAACACTAAAATGAATAAGTTACTTGCCCTATAATAGCATCAACCGTTGGATAAAGTTCAACATCATTTAATACACCAGGTTCATCAAAACCTGCATTTGTCGGTGTTTGTCGGTAATACTCTAATCGAAATGATAATTCATGACCATTATTAACCAACATACCGTATTTGAATCCAACCGTTATCGCTGTCATTTCACCTATTCGATAATCAGCACTCGCAAAAGCAGGTAATGCTTCATCGTCTGTAATAAAAGGTCGGTAAAAATCAGCAGCACTTTGTTGGTAAATTCTTAAATGTGGTTGTATGTAACTTTCTTTACCAAAACCATCCCCTAATGGAATTCTAAAACGCGAGTCAATTGTATGAGAAGTTATTTCCCAATCATCCCACATATATCGATAAGACACATCTAATACTGAGGAATCAAAATGATAAAGGGATTGTGCAAACACACTTTGTTTAACACGTGAGTCAGGCCGTGACTCGTATAAATAATCTTGCGTTTTTCCAGTATTATTAACGACAGATAATATTTTAAAAGGATCAGTTAAGTAACCATCAACCATTGAGTAAGAATAATTAAACTGCATTAACATTCTACGATTAATCACTTGGGTGAAACCAAGTAATATATCTGTTGTCGTTTTATCATCTTCACTACCGATTCGAGTTTGTGCAAAACTGTCATCCCATGTAGATGCGTCACTATTCCCAATTAACATAGAAGTCAAAGGATTAGGAATTCCCCCTTCTGGTGTAAAAGTATCTTGAAAATAACTAAAGCCTGCTGAAAATGTAGAATTTTTACGGTCAAAGTCAACGGCAATATTTCCATTTATACCTAAAGATAAATAATCATATTCTTTAGATAGGTGAAATCCACCACTCACCGTATAATCAGGCGCTAAAGGTTGGGTCCACTGACCATTAAGTTGTACACGGGTATCATGAAAAGTATCATCAAGTGGTGTGTCACCTGCCGCAATATCATATTGACCGTTACCTGAAGGACGTGTGAAAGTTTGAACAGTAGGTTGAGCTACAGCACCATTTGCTGATGCACCTGTTAACGTATCGATTGTTAATTTAAGATTCAATACTTCATCATTATCAAACGTCTTTTTAGCATTTAAAATCGCTTCACCTGCGCTCACTCTGTCTACTTCACTGTAAAACAAAAACGCGCTGTCAAATTCCCATGAACTATCCTGAGCACTTGACGTTGAAGAAGATTCAGCTTGCGCTAAACTACTTGTTCCTAACAGTGCTACGGTAGCAACGGTTAATGCTGATTTGATATTTATTTTATCTATTTTACTTTTCATATTATGCTTACCAATTATTTATTCTTAGGGTAACTTCTAAAACATGACGACAGAACGAGTGACTTTAATTACAACCACATCCACCACCGCCAAACCCCTTTCCACCACTTGATGCTTCTTTACTGAAATAAATATGATCATCAAGGGCAGCGTCAATAGGCTCTGCACTTAAAGACATTTCATCTTTTGCTAATAAGTCACGTTCCCATGGTTCTACACCTAAACTAGAACAGCCTGACATTGCAACCAGCGTTGAAATGAGTAACATGCGTTGGATTTTTGTTTTCATCATTTAGTTCACCCGTTTATTTCACTCGTTGTGAGTGGTTAATAATTCTTCTATTTCTTGTTCATAAGTTGAAATTTTGTTCGTAAAGAAACCCGTATGTCGTGATTTTATCTTACCATCACGGCCAATTAGCATACTGCTTGGCATACCTTGTATTTTAAAATGTTTAGCTATTTTTCCTTTAGGATCATAAATAACAGCAAAATTTGCAGGTGTTTCTAAAAGAAATTTATTGGCTAAATTTTTATCCGCATCTAAATTGATACTGATAATAGTAAAGCCTTGCGATTGATATTGACTTTGTATTTTATTCATCCAAGGAAAAGACTTTCGACAAGGCCCACACCACGATGCCCAAAAATCAATATATACGACCTCGCCCCTATGTTTAATCAACGCTTGCTCTAACTCTGCTTTGCTATTCAACATTTCTTGTGAATTAACATGTGAACTATTTGTTAACAATACAAGAAGTATAAAAACGCCAAGATATAGTTGTTTTAATGAATGTTTCAATGTGCTGCTCGATATATAAAGTTTAATCATTTCATCATTAAAGCATATCTTAGTATTGCTTTCTTAAAGAATACTTAAGAATGCAAAATTTTTATCTATTGCTCTAAAATTCGGCTAATAATGGTAAATATTCAATTAATTTAGTAATTATTCAGATTATTGTTGCTTTTTTTTGTCGAACTGGCACAGTGTCACTCAGCGATTAGTGTTGTTGCACTAATCCTCTCACAATTTGACTTACTATTAATTAAAGGAGTAGCGCTTCAATGTGTTCGATCTTTGGTATATTAGATATAAAAACAGGTGCTGATGCACTTCGTCCAAAAGCTTTAGAATGTTCTCGTCTTCTTCGTCACCGTGGCCCTGATTGGTCAGGAATATATAATAATGAACATGCTATTTTAGTGCATGAACGTTTATCTATTGTTGATACTGAGCATGGCGCTCAACCACTATATAACGAGAATAAAACCCACGTTTTAGCCGTCAATGGTGAGATCTATAATCATAAAACGCTTGCAAGTGAATTAACGGTAGATTACGAATTTCAAACAGCGTCTGACTGTGAAGTAATTCTTCCTTTATATAAAGAGCATGGCGTTAACTTTGTTGATAAATTACAAGGTATGTTCGCGTTTATTATTTATGATGAAACAAATAACTCTTACTTAATTGCGCGTGATCATATTGGTATTATTCCTTTATACACAGGTTATGATGCTGACGGTAACTTCTATGTTGCTTCTGAAATGAAAGCGTTAATGCCTGTATGTAAAACGGTTAGTGAATTTCCTCCAGGTCATATTTTTGATAGTAATGTTGGCGAATTACAACGTTATTATAAACGTAACTGGCAAAAGTATGACGCAATAAAAGACAATACAACCAGTAAAACTAAAATTCGCGAAGCACTAGAAGAATCAGTAAAAAGCCATTTAATGACTGATGTACCTTACGGTGTGTTACTTTCAGGTGGGTTAGATTCATCATTAATTTCTGCTATTACGCAAAAATTTGCTGCTCGTCGTATTGAAGAAAATGATTTAAGTGAGGCTTGGTGGCCTAAGGTACACTCATTTGCCTGTGGTTTAGAAGGTTCTCCCGATCTTGTTGCTGCGCAAACCGTTGCTGACAGTATTGGAACTATCCATCACAGTGTTATTTTTACTGAGCAAGAAGGTATTGATGCGCTAAAAGAAGTGATTTATCACCTTGAAACATACGATGTAACCACCATTCGTGCCTCAACTCCAATGTACCTAATGGCTCGTAAAATCAAAGCCATGGGCATTAAAATGGTATTGTCTGGCGAAGGTGCTGACGAAATTTTTGGTGGCTATTTATATTTCCATAAAGCGCCTAACGCACAAGAATTTCATGAAGAACTTAACCGTAAACTTGACCGTCTTCACAAATTTGATTGTTTGCGTGCCAATAAATCAATGTCTGCTTGGGGTATTGAAGCGCGTGTTCCATTCTTAGATAAACACTTTATGGATGTTGCTATGCGCATCAACCCTGAAGATAAAATGTGTGGAAATGGCAAAATGGAAAAAGCCATTTTGCGTTCTGCTTTTGAAGGCTATTTACCAAAAGAAATTTTATGGCGTCAAAAAGAGCAATTTTCTGACGGTGTTGGTTACTCTTGGATTGATGGTTTAAAAGATTATGTAGAATCACAAGTTACCGATCAACAATTGGAAAGTGCTGCATTCAAGTTTCCTGTTAATACACCAGACAGTAAAGAAGCCTATTTTTATCGTTGTGTTTTCGAAGAAAAATACCCGCTACCTTCTGCTGCTGATTGTGTTATTGGTGGTAAATCTGTTGCTTGTAGTACACAAGAAGCACTAGCGTGGGATGAAAGCTTTAGCAATAATGCTGATCCTTCTGGTCGTGCCGTGTTAAGTGTGCATAATGAAAGTTATTAACAGTTATATTTTACCTTTTAGTCGTTTCATTGTTCTTACACATCGAAACAGCTAAAAGGTACAAACTTTGCTTTATTGTGTTTTTATTAAAAATAAGGCAAAAAAATGAAACTTTTTTTAAGCTCACCTGAAAATAACCCTGTTTATTCGTTTCTTTTAACTCTTGAATCTAAATTTAGCGTCAAAACATATTACTCTAGATTGTTAATTTTTTGTGATTATTATTTTAATTGTAGAGATTTCAGTAAATGCGATTGGTCGAAATTAAATCACTTTGCTGTACTTAAATACATGCGGTTTGAAGAAAACAACGATAAAGCACACACAAGCATTAACCTAACGTTATCAGCATTAAAAAATGTTGCTTATGAATGTTGGAAACAAGACGTTATCAGCATCGAAAATTATACTCGAATCAAAACAATAAAAAAAATAAAAGGTACTCGCGCGGCATCTGGTCGAGTGTTAACTTTTGACGAAATAACAAAAATTCAGAACCACTTTAAAAACAAAAAGGATAATAAGAGTATTCGTAATTATGCGCTTTTTGCGTTAGGGATTGGATGTGGACTAAGGCGTGGTGAACTTTTATCACTTAACACAACAGACATAAAAAACAATCACATTACTATTCATGGCAAAGGCAACAAATCACGTAAAATATACTTACCCTCTTTTACTATTGTAGCCGTAAAAAGACTACTAGAAAATATTAACGCACGAAATAAACCGTTATTCTCAAAAATACTTAAGAGTGATGAAATAACAAACAAGCGCATATCATCAATGGGAATTAGTACGATTTTAGAACAAATAATCAATAACACTAAAATAAATTATTTTACAGCGCACGATATGAGACGAACATTCGCAACAACACTATTGGAAGTCGGTGCCGACAAAATAGCAGTACAAAAACTCATGGGGCACTCATCACTTAAC